>JAQVRW010000252.1 GCA_028700875.1 Candidatus Zixiibacteriota bacterium
CACCCGCTCGGCCTGCCTGGCGTTGGTCACGACTTTTTCCCGCAGGTAAGGGATATCCTTGTAGACCGACAACTCCAGCATCTTGGGATCGACAAAGATGAAGTGCAAATCCTCCGGCCGGAGGGAATAGATCAACGATGTGATAACGACGTTGATGCAGACCGATTTTCCCGAACCCGTGGTGCCGGCGATCAACAGGTGCGGCATGGCGGCCAGATCGGCGACATACGATTTGCCGGCGATATCCTTGCCCAGGATAATCGGAAGGTGATCGCTGCTGTGAACGAAAGCATCGGACTGGATCAGTTCCTTGAGATTGACTATCTGCGGCTGACGGTTGGGTATTTCGATGCCGACCGCCGCCTTCCCAGGGATCGGGGCCACGATTCGAATGCTCTTGGCGCGAAGATTGAGCGCCAGGTCCTCGGAGAGATTGGCGATCTGATTGACCTTTACCCCCGCGGCCGGTTTGATCTCGAAACGGGTGATAATGGGGCCAGGAAACATCTCAATGCTGCCGCTCAGGCCGACGCCGAACGTCTCCAGCGTTTCCCGCAGGGTTTTGGCCGTGTCGGCCAATTCCTTTTCATCATAAACCGGGGCAGTATCCTCGGGGTCGTTCAACAGGTCCGGCCCCGGCAGGATAAGCGTCCCGCCGTCGGCCGCCGTCTTGCTTTCCGCGCCGCTTTTGTCCTTGAGAACGAGGGTCGATTTTTTTCGGTCCGATGAGAAACCGCTGTCGGCCCGAAGAGCGGCCTGACTCAGGACGATACGATCTTCGGGGATGCCGGCGGCCTTTCCCCCTCTCCTTCTCTTGCCATCGGTCTCGTCTTCTTCGTCATCGCTATTTATGTCTTCGTCGTCGACATAGTCCGCTTCCAATGCCGGATCTCCCCTGTCCCGTCTTCCTCGACGGCCCGCCGGCGACCCGGCCTGTATCCGGGCTCGTTTCATTAGTTCCATGATCGTCGTCCCGGTCGTGGCCATTAGGTTGCGGAAGCGGTGCGAGATCGTGGCGTAGAAAAAAAGGGTACACGCGATCGCGGTCAGGAAGAAGATATAGGCGCCCGGCGCCCCGACCAGACGAAGCGCGATGCTGTCGATACCCCGGCCGATCATGCCGGCGGCTTCCGGAACGACCGGATTGGGGGGAGACGTTTCGCCGGCCCCGGAGATGGCTACGATGAGAAAGATTTCGAAAGAGACCAGCCAAAGCATGACGGCATGTTTTATAAGCCGACGGCCGATTTGGAAACCAATCAAGCTGACGCCGAGGACCAGGAAGAGGGGAAACAGGAAAAAGGCCGGCCAGCCGAGAAAGAGGAATACGATATAGGCCAGAAAGGCCCCCATCAACCCGCCGGGATTGTCATACCGGAGGGTAAACGGGTTGCGATACTCGGCCCCATCGGAGGTTATCCTCATATCATCGGAGGGAGAATGGCCCACCAGGCTGACGCCGTACATCAGGGCAAAGGCCACCAGTAGTATCCCGAAAATCTGTACTTTACGTTCGTATTTCATATCGCGCCATTATCCAATGGGAAACATACCGTCGCCGCCGGTAGAGGGTCAACAAAAAAGGTAGGGCGGCCGGGGTCACTTCTTGACGGCGTCCTTCAGCCCCTTCCCCGGACGAAACTTCGGCACTCTCGCCGCCGGGATGGTTATCCGGCCCCCGGTCCGGGGATGGCGCCCCGTCCGTGCTTTGCGTTGCGACGTGGCGAACGATCCGAACCCGGAAAAACTGATCCGATGCCCCTTTTGCAGCGCGTCCGTCACCGACGCAAAAAAGGCTTTCAATACCCGGTTAGCCTGCCGTTTACTGATTTTCGCGTCCTTGGCGATCTGATCGATAAGCTGTTCTTTGGTCATATGAACTCTCCCTGACTGATGTAAAACCCGATTCCTTCGGTGTCTTTGGAACTCTCCCGCTTCCGGTTATTAATCGAGCAAAGCTCCGCGCAGACCCGATTCCGATTTCTCCAGCTTGATATCGGGCACCGCGATAACGTTGATCTTGAAATAGTATCCCTTCCGCGATCCCTCGGGAATCCAATAAAAGTGCGCTTCCCAACAATGCAGTCGCCGGTACAGGTCGATCACTTTTTCGGTCGTCTCATGAGCGACCAGATCGTAATTCTGATGGTATTTAATTTTCCAGTTGGCGGTCAGATCCATGTTGAAAGTGAGCTGGACCCAGTGCGTCCGGGAAACCTCCCCGGTCAAGTGGCCGCTTTCGCTGTAGCGGTGAGATACGCTGAAATTCCAGGCCGTCCCGGCCGCAGAAGATGTCGGCGCCTCGAATCCTTCGCCCGGCAGGGTAGGGAAGCCCGAGCTGTCTTCCGGCGCGGAGGCGCCCAGCCCCTGACTGACATAATTGTCCGAAACCGATCCGCGCCCTTGGAACGAAGACGAGATCGAAAACGATTTCAGGCGCGGTTTCCAAAAACGGATCTTGTTGCGGGTATCATACAGGTCGTGCTCGATGCTGCCGTTGAGATTGATCTTGCCGAGAGCTGTGGAAAAACTGGTACTCAAATCGGACAGTTTTCGTCCGGTCGATTCGAAATTATAACCGGCGCCGCTGCTGACCCGCAGGAGATCATACTTCGCTTCCTTGTCCCCGGATTTGACCTTCGCCTGAAATAGCTGAGTGATATCCAGCGACATCGTCATCTGGCGGTTCCCGCCTCCTCCCGGGCCGGTGTATTGTTTCACGGTGTCGTTCTTGGTCACAGCGGGAGCCCATGAGAATCCCACGGTAGGCGTCAATACGTGCCGCAACGCTTGCAGTCCGAAAAACCCGACGGGGAAGGTGCCGTAGAGATTGGTATTGGCTCCCAGGCCGCCGGTGATGCTTCCCCGGCGGTAGAAATCGGCCGGGATACCCATCTCTTCCGACTTGTTGGTCCGCATGATTCTGTACCACGTTTCGGTGGAACTTAGACGGAAACTGAGATTGAGATATTTGGCTGCTTTTTGGGAAGCGGTCATGGAGAGATTATGATGCACATAGCCGTACTCTTTTCGGCTGCGGGTACCGTCCGTGAGTTTTCTGTTTTGCAACGACAGGGCGAAATTGTTGTTATACCCCAGGTAAAACTCATTGTACCATTTCTTGATCGTTTTCCCATCCACTTCGCGGCCGCTGCCGAATGGTTGAAATTGCGGCATCGTCAGGCTTCCGGAAGGCAATTGGCTGGTCCGGGAATCAGTATCAAGGTTATTGGTATTGTTAAAAGACAGCGATAAGGAGGCCTTACCGAACTGTTTGTTGAAATTGGCCTTCGAAGTCAGCGAGCGGTTACGCCGCTCATCCGGGTTGGTCGAGTAGTCGGTATAATAACTGCTCGATGCGAAATTCATGTAGGCGCTGAAGCCGATATTGTAAGGCAACGTCTGCCGATGGCTCCCGGACAGGGCCCATTGACGTTTCCGCGTTTCGACTAA
The DNA here is from genome assembly GCA_028700875.1 of Candidatus Zixiibacteriota bacterium. Classification (GTDB taxonomy): domain Bacteria; phylum Zixibacteria; class MSB-5A5; order GN15; family JAAZOE01; genus JAAZOE01. Next base: position 3,454 of record JAQVRW010000252.1, read on the forward strand.
GGCCGCCTCCCGCCGTTCGCGGGCGTAACTCCCCTGTACCTGCCCGCTGAATCCGTACCGTTTGTTGTAACGGAGCACGCCGTTGAACGTGGTGCCTATGTTCTCATAGAAATCAAGCGAACTCTGAAGATCCCAATATTCGGAAGCCGCCCAATAATACCCGATATTCCCGAGATAGCGATTGCCCCGCTCGAAATTGCCCAGCCGAAGCGGCAATATCCCGGAGTGCCGTCCCCGCTTGAGAGGAAAGATATAATACGGCACGACCATCACCGGCACAGTCTCGATATACAACGTTACCGGCCGTGCCACCGCCTTGTCATCATTCATCATTTTCATCTTCCTGGAGCTGAAATGAAAGTGCGGCTCCGGAAGATCACAGGAAGACAGGGTGCCGTCTTCCACGTAGAAAACCTTCTCTTCTTCCTTGTACAGGTCTTTGCCGGTATAGTACGACCGTTCGTATTCGGTGGTGGCGTTCTCGATCAACCCTTTCTTCGTATCCACATTATAGACCAGTTGGGAGCCGAATATCTCCTCGCTGCCGTCTTTCAGGGCCAGAGGAGTAATATGGGTCGAATCGCCGACGGAATCGACCCTGGCTTTGGCCAGCGCGACCCGCTTGGGAATATTATAGTCGATCTGGTGGGCGTCCAAGGTGACTGTCTTTTGCCGCACGATCGAATTGCCGGTCATCCGGATGATTCGTTCGGCGACGAAGAATTCCAGATAACCGCCCCGGTAATGAATCGAATCCTGATATGGCCAATTCAGAAGTCCCAACGTATCGCCCGGCGCCCCCAGAGTATCACCCGGTTGCCCGCCGGAAAACCGATCCCATGACGTATCCGCCTTGGCCAACGTATTCGCCCCCGGGATACCGGTTATCGTAGTATCCACCGCCGAGGTGTCGGCGGCGGTCGTATCCCCCCCGTCCACCTTGGTTATATACACCCCTTCGGCGCCACCTTTGACCTCGATCTTTTCAGTTTTCTGGTTTTGGACATAAATGAAGATGGAATCCCCGGAGACGAAGTTTTTTCCGGCCCCAGTAGTGTCATCGGGAGCTGGGAAATAATCCGACCGCGCTGCTCCGTCGGCGGCGATTTTGCGGATTTCACCATCTTTAAAGTAAAACGTTATTTGTTTCCCGGAAAGCCTTGATTTACCGGATAGTTCCGATTCCTTGTCCTGGCCTTTTTCGACAAACAAAGCGGTGGCACTGTCGACCACATTGATTCGTTCGACCTGGCCGTGGGCAAACCGGATTTCCATATCCTTTCCCCGGATATCCGATTCCCCCTGAACCGCTCGCGGGGATCCGCTCAGGATCAAACGATTGTCTTTTAGTATGAATTGGGCGCTGTCGCAGGTGGCGTGGGTTTCCTTCTGGTCGATCGTCACCTTTTGTTTGGCGATTCCCACCCTGGCGTCAGTCAGAAAGATCAGGGTGTCGCCGGAAATCGTCACCAGATTGGCTTGGTCGGGATAATTCAG
>JAQVRW010000253.1 GCA_028700875.1 Candidatus Zixiibacteriota bacterium
GGCCGGATTCTTGGTCGAGGAGTTCATGCCCGACCGGATCAAGGTCACGCTCACGACGGCCGATGCCGCCTATCGCACCGGGGAAATGCTTTCCGCCGATGTTGACGCCAAATTCCTCTTCGGCCCGCCCGCCGCGGGACATCAAGTCTCCGGCCACCTGACCATCGAACCGTACACGTTCGCCCCCCAGGGGTGGACGCAGTACAGCTTCGTCAACTCTGCCCTGTCGTTTACCAAGATGGAAATCAACCTGCCGGATTCGCTTCTCGACGACACCGGCGGTCATACCTATACATACCAGATACCGGAGAAGCTGACGGCCCCCTCGGCCTTGAAGGGTTTGCTTTCAGCCACCGTTTCTGAACAGGGCGGGCGCGGCGTCAGTGCCTATACCGATGTAGTGATTCATCCCTATGAACGGTATGTCGGCCTCAGGCTCAACCTGAAAGGATATGCCAAACTGGGAACGGCGGTCTCCGCCTCTCTGATCGCCGTCGGAAACGACGGCAAACCGGTCGCCCTCCCGGCCTGCGACGTCCGTTTCTATCGGGTCGTGTATAACACGATCCTGAAAAAAGACCAGACCGGCGTCATGCGTTATGTATCTGAACGCAAAACGTTGTTGATCGATTCCACCGTGGTTTCGCTGGGCCTCGATGGCGGGCATGTGTCGTTCACCCCCACCGATTATGGCAGTTACGAAATCGTCGCCCGTGATGTCGACGGTGGACATTCATCATCGGCCGATTTCTATGCCTCCGGCTGGGGGTATGCCCCCTGGGCCATGACCAGCCCCGACAAGATCGAACTGGAGCTGGACAAGAAAACCTACGAGTCGGGCGAGAAAGGCGTGCTTCAAGTCCGGGCGCCATTCGGCGGCAAGCTGTTGGTGACGATCGAAAAGGCCTCGGTGCTGGAAGTCATCACCCGCGACATGAAAGAAAACACCGCCACCCTCGAAATCCCCATCAAGCGGGACTACTTCCCCAACGCCTACATCACCGCCACGATTATCCGCCCGGCCGCGTCTCTGGAATTGAACATGCCCGCGCGGGCGTTCGGCATCGTGCCGCTCTCGCTGTCGGTCGAGGACAAACGGCTGGGCCTGACCGTCACCGCACCCGAGGTAACAAGGCCAAAAAGCACGGTCTCGATTGAGGTGCAGATTCCGCAAGCGCGCTCAGCCGATATCACCGTCGCGGTGGTCGATGCCGGGATTTTGCAGCTGACCGATTTCACCAACCCCGACCCGATCGAATTCTTCTACGGCAAGAAACAGCCGGGCCTGAAACCGTACGACATGTACTCTTTCATCTATCCCAAGGTCGTGCAATCCGAAAGCCATCTCGGTCCCGGCGACAAAATGTTCGCCGCTTCACGGCAACGGCATGTCAATCCGATCACCGCCCGCCGCGTCAAATCGGTCGCCCTCTGGTCGGGACTGCTCAAGACCGACGCCGCCGGCAAAGCCGCCGCGACGTTTACCTTGCCGGAATTCAACGGCAAACTGGTCATCATGGCGGTGGCCGCGCAGAACGACCGTTTCGGCTCGGCCGTCAAAGAGATGATCGTCCGCGACAAGATCGTCATCCAGGAAAGCTTCCCCCGTTTTATCAGCCCGAATGATCTTTTCGACGGCCTGGTGACGCTTTTCAACAACACCGGCGCGGCCGCCGATATCACCGTGACTGTCGCCGCCGATGGCCCCGTCGAATTCGTTTCCCCCACAACCACGCATGTCACGTTGGAAGACAACCGCGAGGGTTCGGCCGTCTTTGCGATGAAAGCCAAACCGGCGCCAGGCAAAGTATCATTCACCATTACCGCCAGGGCAGACGGCGAGACAGCTACGGCCTCGCTTGAACTGGCCAACCGCCCGGCCCAACCGCTGACGACGCTGTTCGGCTCCGGCACGGCCACGCTGGAAACGCCCGCGGAATTCACCTTCCCCGGCGACTGGCTTCCCACCACCGATCAGTATGTCCTGAAAACATCATCGATGCCGGCGGTGTCATTCGCCAAGAACATCCAGTACCTGCTGTCATATCCGTACGGGTGCATCGAGCAGACCACCTCGCGGTTGTTCCCGTTGTTGTACTTCAACGATCTGGTGAAAGTCGTCGATCCGGGGCTGTTCGGCGGCAAAGGTCCCGATTATTTCATACAGGAAGGCATCCTGCGGCTGACCAGCATGATGCTGCCCGACAAATCGTTCGCCTTCTGGCCGGGCGCCAACTACGGCAACAACTGGTCCACCGTCTATGCCTCCCATTTCCTGGTCGAGACTTCCCGCGCCGGTTTCTACGTCGACAAAAATTTGATCGACGATGTCCGGGATCATCTCGATGACATGGCCCAGGGGAAAAAGGTGCAGGACCTGACCGATGCCCATCGCATCTATGCCGCCTTCGCCCTGGCCAGAACGGGCAAGCTGTCCCAGCGGATCGTCACCTACCTGAAAAATCTCGACCCGTCGACCCTGGAACCGTACTCCCGCTATCAATTGGCCGGGGCGTTGGCCGCGACCGGGAATATGGCAGAGGCCCTCAAGCTGATCCCGGCCGAAATTCAACCCAATCTCTTCGATCCGGAAACCGGCGGCAATTTCAGCTCCGGCGTCCGCACCGATGCCATCCTGCTGGATGTCCTTCTGGATATCGATCCGAACCATACCGCCATTCCGGTGTTGGCCAAGTCATTAATGGAGAACAGCCGCCTCGGGCGCTGGTACACGACCCAGGACAATGCCTTCAGCCTGATGGCGCTGGGAAGGTATTTCAAAACTCATACCAATCTCGGGTATACGGGAACCATCGTCATCGACGGCGACAAAACCTACCCCATCGATTCCACCGGTTTTTCGTTGACCCGCAAAGACCTTGCCGGCCGCAAAGTTCAGGTGACGGTTACTTCCGGACAAGGCGCCTGCTTCTATTACTGGCAGGCTAGCGGCATACCGGTCGTCAATGTTGCGCCGGAGTTCGACCGGGGCATCAAGGTGCGCCGTGTATATCTCGATGAAAACGGCTCTCCGGTGGACCTGACGAAAATCAAACTGGGCAGTCAGATAGTCGGCGTGATAACGGCCGAGGCGGTAGATAAAACGCTGTCCAACGTGGTCATCAATGACCTGTTGCCGGCGGGGTTCGAAATCGAAAACCCGCGTCTGAAAACGACCGCTCGCCTGTCGTGGATTCCAACGCAGGGCGCCCCGATCGACTTCCAGGATATCCGCGATGATCGCCTGCTGATCTTTGCGTCCTTATCGCCGGGTCAGCCTTTGAAATTCTATTACAGCCTGCGCGCCGTCTGCGCCGGCAATTTCAAACTGCCTCCCGTCGCGGCCGAATGCATGTACAATCCGCTCGTCGCCGGCAGCGCCTCGTCCGGGTTAGTGACCGTCGTGCGGTAGGAAAGGCAACGGAAGGTGAATCGGCCGATAACGACATACCTTTCCTGTCTGCGGAGCCGTCGTTTGCGACGGCTCTGGCCGTATGCACTCGCGGCGGTGATCGTCGTATGTGTGTTCAACTGGCTCATCTTTCCCCTCCCCAAGAACCAGCTCCAACGGCCGTCGTCGACCTTCGTCTACAGCCGCGACGGCCATCTGCTCAATTGCTTCACGTCTTCCGACCGTTTCTGGCGCAAGCCCGTTACCTTGAAACAGATCTCCCCCCGCCTGATCCGCAGCGTCATCGCCTGCGAGGACCGCTGGTTTTATTATCATCCCGGTTTCAACCCGGTGTCGCTGGTTCTGGCCGCGGTGGACAACATGAAAGCGGGGCGGTTCATGCGCGGCGGCTCCACCATCACCATGCAGATCGCCCGGATGATGGAGCCGAAAGCCCGCACCGTTCCCAACAAGATCATCGAGATTCTTCGCGCCGTGCAACTGGAGTTGTCCTATTCCAAGAAGAGCCTGCTGGAAATCTATTTCAATCTCGCCCCCTATGGCGGCAACATCGAAGGCGTCGGCGCCGCATCGTACATGTATTTCGACAAGGCCCCCGACAGCCTGTCATTGGCCGAGGCCGCCCTGTTGACCGCCGTCCCCTCGTCACCGTCGCAATTCCGCCCCGACCGCGACCCGAAGAAATGCCTCGACCGGCGCAATCTCGTCCTGCGGTATCTTCGCGACGATGGCGTCATTTCACAACGCGATTACGACCAGGCCCTCAAAGAAGAACTGCCCGGCGGGCGGGTCGCCGCCGCCGTCACCGCGCCGCATTTCTGCCAAAGCATGGCCGCCGCGAGAATCAACACGCCGGAGATCCTCTCGACCGTCGATTTCAAACTGCAAACCACCTGCGAACAATTGTCGCGCGGATACCATGGGGAGCTGATCCAAAAGGGGATATACAACCTCTCGATGGTGGTCCTCGACAATCGCACCGGCGATCTGCTGGCCATGGTGGGCTCGCCCGATTTCGCCGATATCGGCAACCACGGCCAAATCAACGGCGCCCTGGCGCCCCGTTCCCCCGGCTCGGCCCTGAAACCGTTCGCCTATGCTCTCGGCTTCGAACGCGGAATCATTTCCCCGACGCTCAAGGTCGAGGACCTGCCGGTGAATTATGCCGGATACATCCCCGTCAACTACGACAATGAATACCACGGCGTCGTGTCGGTCAGCGAAGCCTTGATTCAATCGCTGAATGTCCCGGCAGTGAATCTGACCTCCCATGTGGGGTTGAAAGATCTGTACGACTTGCTGCGCCGGGGCGGTATCACCACGCTAGACAAAAAATACTTCGAGTATGGCCTGCCGCTGGTGCTCGGATCGGGCGAGGTGACCCTGCTGGAATTGACCAACCTGTACTCCACACTGGCCCGCGGCGGCAATTTCCTGCCCGTGCGGCTGACCAAAGGCGATGCCCAACCGCAACCGACGCGCCTGCTGACTCCCGAGGCCTGCTATCTTGTCACCGCGTTGTTGACCGAATTGAA
>JAQVRW010000254.1 GCA_028700875.1 Candidatus Zixiibacteriota bacterium
CATTGCCCGGTACCGGAACAGTGCTGTCAACATCATGGTTCGATTCCTATCACAGAATGCCTTGGGGACGGGCTATCGGCAGTTTGCCGGTAATCTACGAAAAACAGGTCTGGGGCTTTCAAATATCCCGGTACACTCGTAGGAAGCCCCCTGCGTAAGCGGGGGGTAGTTCACGCAGGCAATGTTGGATACATTCGGGCGGTCGCCAAATCGACGATCGTCATCATCCAGGACCGGTTCCAGCACCGAGGACACCGTCTCAGGACGTCATGTTCATACCGACATGTCTGATAGATTGTACCACAAGCCGTACACCGCATGATCGTCGCTACAGGACCGCCCCCCACCAGACCGCCATAGCCGCGATTTGCCGGCCGCGAAAAACCATCCCACCCGTTGGGGTGGCTCCACCCGGGATCGGCGACCAGCCACAACCGGTGTGGGTGTGGCTGGCATCCGCCGTGGTCATCGCCGACCCCAGACCATGACCCGGGCCCGGTCGAGCAGTTTGGTCCGCCCGGCACGCCGAGTCACCGGCTCGCCCGGTGTGCGAAGTCGTTCAATCTCGGCCAGCCATTGCTGTTGTAATGCATTGCGTCGGGCAAACAACGCACCAATGTGTGCCGTCTCCCACATGCCGCCGTACAGGAGTCGGTCGATCTCGTCGTTGATTGCCTGAATCTCCTGTAAAAGTCGTTCTCGTTCTGCCACCCCACCTTCACCTCAAACACTCCCTACAACGCACAGGAACTATATCATGGTTTCGATCGATCGGCTCTGTCCCGATTGGAGAATCACCGTCCCCGGTCCGGTCAGCGTTGAAAAGAACAGTCCTTCCCCGCTAAACAGGATGGAGGAAGCGCCTTTCACCCGCGTAATATCGTAAGCGACAGACCGTTCGAACCCGACGATCCGGCCGGTGTTGACTCGAATCGTCTCGCCGTCGGTGAGATGCACGATGTGGACGTCGCCTACCGTCTTGGCGAACACCGTCCCCTCCCCGTGGAGATACTGGAACAAAAACCCTTCCCCGCCGAACAACCCGGCCCCGATCTTCTTGGTGAACGCGATGTCCAGGGCTACAGACGATTCGGCCGCAAGAAACGCGCCTTTCTGGAACAGGTAGGGGGTGGTCGGGGTGATCGCGACCGGGACGATCTTCCCGGCCCCGGACCCCGCGATCCCGACGGTGCAGGATCCGGCCGTCTTCGCAACCTCGATCTCGTTCAGGAACAACGCTTCCCGGATGAATAAGCGTTTCAGCCCTTTGTTCGGTCCCCCGTTGACCCGGGTGGTGAACGCGGCACGGTCGTCGAGGTACATCAGGGCCCGGGTCTGGCAGTACAGCCGGTCGGGCGGCACAAGGGCGATTTCAACGAAGGGAAAGGTCTCCCCGATAATGGTATACTTCATACAAATCTCCTGCATAGGCGTTGATGTGGGCAAACAGATAATCAAGATGTTGAGTGACGGAGACGACGCGTTCCCCATATGGCTCCGTCGTCAGGTTGATGCTGAAATTGATAGTCAAATCTTCGTCCGGGATCAGGTCACCGTTGGCATCGGTCATGGTCTCGAAGTAGGCGTCGCTCAGTTGCATGTCCCGGCCGTCCTGTAAACAGTAGTATCCCCCGATGAACGCGACGAATGCGCCGATGAGCAGGGCAAACTTGAACACGTCGGTCAGGGTGAACCTGCCTTCCAGCACCACGAACTCGTCGATCCACCGGCCGGTCAGTTTCGAATACACCAACAACCCGATCAACACCACGGTCGACCCGATCTGCAGGATGCGGTCGGCAAGCGCTTGTAGCGTGGGTTGGATAAAGGCATACACGAACACCACAACTGTGATGAGGATGTAGAGGAGGAACACCTCGGCGACGGTGAGCGACCATGGACCAATGACAAGCGTGACGGTCATCAGGGTGGTGATGGCGGCGGGCATGGTCTCGGCGAACAGACCCATGTGCGCGAGGTCGAGGACGAGGACCATCGTGACGGCGAACAACAGCCAGGCGTTCCGGGTGCACCAGTGCACGAGCCCACGGAGCGTCCGGACGATCGGGGTGATGACAAACTGTACCCCAGACTGGGTGACCAGGGCAAGGCACGTCATGCCGTCCGGGATCACGAAGGTCGGCCGGACCAACCGGTCGCCGACGACCACCGCGGCAACAACCGCCGCCGATCCCCCGTGCCGGACGGCCGATCCCAGAGCACCGATCGTGCGGGCCGCGGCCAGGGTGAGGGAGAGGAGGACGACGGCCAGGATTCCCACCAGCAGCAGGTCCAGCCCCGTGACCCCGGTGCCCGGGACCAGGGCAACCAGGAACTCACGGACGCCCATCGGGATCTCGTTATAGACAACCCCGTTACGTTCGTACGAGAAGATTAGGAGGAGGGTGACGGCGACAAAGAACCAGAGGTTGGCGGCGCACCAGACAACGGTGCGAATCCCCCACCGGATGGCAGGTTTGATGCCAAATTGGAGGGCTGCTTGCGCCGCCAGGACGAGCGCCCCCATCCCGCGGTCAACCAACGATTGGGTCAATGTCTTACAATCTGTCGAAAAAAGTATATGAAGTTATCGGAACAGCCGTTCGACGTTCTGCGCAATGGTAGCAAGGCCCGACGACTCCTGCCCGTCCGGGCTGATGACGGTGTCGCAGATGGTGTCAACCACTTGGTTGATCCCCTGATCCATACCGCTTTCCAGCCGCATCGTCCCATTAGGGCGAGACAGCCGGGTCAGGTTGACGATTGCGGTGTCCGTTAGCCGGGACGTTACCTCGTTGCCGACCCGGTCGAACGTCTTGCCAAATTTTCCTTCATCGAGAGCAAATGCGCGCATGATGATCGGTCTCCCATAGACCGGTCAAGCAGAAAAGGGTTATGGTCAATTTGTTACAATTTTTGTAGAATCCGATCGGTGGCGATCGATTCTCCTATCCCCACGATCACCCAGGCACCCAGACAGACGACGATGGCGAACGGGAGGGTGCCAGGATCCCGGATGATCAGCGTCCCGAACCCGGCCAGGATCGCGAGCATCAGGGCAGCCCCGACCCCCCGGACCGCGATCAGTCGCGTCGCGTCCGTACGTCGATCCGCTGACATTCTACCTCCCTCCCGCAAAACGGACAGGCTTCCGGCCCTTCGTCGACGGCAGATGACTCAAAAATCTCGTGGCAATCAAGGCATTCGAAAATACCGACCCGATACCAGAACGCGCCGATCATGCGGCCTCCTGCGACGCCACCCGGTCCTGATAGTATGTCGTGTAACAATCTTTGCACCAGTCCTGCAGCCCATCAGGCTCTTTGCGCTGGACCGAGAACTCGGACCGCGGTTTGGTCTTGCCGCATCGGAGACACTCTTTCTCGGCAACCGCGGGCGGTCGGGTCCGGTCAACCCGGTTACCATGGGGACCGATCATCGTCGTCCTCCCAGCACCCGGGCAAAGATCGTTTCAAACGCGGTCGCTTTCCGCTGCCAGTCATGGTCGGTCATATCCAGCGTACACCGGACAGGGTCCCGGATCGCGGTATCGACCTGCTGGATGAACTCGGCCCGGTTCCGATAGACCCGGAGATGGTCGCCGCCCAGCGCAAGCACATCGGGGATGGGCGTGGTCAGGATCGGTTTCTCACAGGCCGAATACTCGAAATATTTGTTCGGCAGCGCGATATCGACCCATTGCGGCGGGGCGAGCGGGATGAGGCCGAGGTCCATCGCCGCGATATACTCGGGCAGGTTCGGGTAGGCAACGGCCCCGGTGAAATGGACCCGGCTGGCTATGCCGCATGTCGCGGCAAGACGGTGTAACGTCTCCCGATACCCGGTGAAGAGCGCGTCGCCAACGATCAGGAGTTCTACATTCGGGTGCCGTTCCACAATCCGGGGAAGCGCCCGGATCACTTCGTCCAGGGCATACCACCGTTCCACGGCCCCGGCAAACCCGAGCACGAACGCATCGGGATCGATCCCCAGCGCCTCCCGCACCCGGCTCCCGTCCCGCGGGCGGAACAGGTCGGTGTTGACGCCGTTCGTGATCAGTTCCGCATTATACCCATACCCCTGGAGTTTTGCGACCAGTCCCGGTGAGACTGTCGTGATGACGTCGCTATGGGTGAGGTTGTAGCGAGTGACGGCCAGCACCCCGTCGTGGATCAGTCGTTTTGCCACCGGATTCCTGTAGTATGCCGCCGCAGAGTCTGGGAACCAGTCTTTCAGGTCGAAGACGACCGGCACATTGAACTTTTTTGCCGCCCGGATCATCGCCGTCCCGGCGAGGACGTGGGCGCCGACGACCACATCGATGTCATGGTCCCGGATGATCTCGCACATGACCCGGTAATGGTGCGGGGCGTTCAGGGTGTAATGGAGGACCGGGGTTTTGACGGGGAACCGGGTCGCTTCGTGCACGTGCAACAAGGTGTTCCGGGCCGGCCCGTGGCTGACATGGAAATGAGGGACATGAATGTCGTGCCAGGCCGCAAGCCGTTCGAAGATGTTGTGGTGCCGCGACGGGATCGGGTGGTGCAGATAGTCCTGCGTCGAGACCAGCAGAAGGTTCATCATCGCACCCGGTCTACCGGCGGCACTGTCGGGTTCTCGAAATACCGGGACGGGGTGGCGGCGATCTGGCCGTTGTATTTCGCAGTCGGCCGCTGGTTGTAGGCGAGTTCGACCGGTTCGGTCTCGTTGAACGCGATCTGGCCGATCGGCATCCCGGCATACAGGGTCACCGGCCGGACGTTCGCGTTCTTGAGTTCCAGGGTAATGGTGCCGAAGAACCCGGCATCGATCCAACCGGCGGTCTGGTGGACTTCGATTCCCAGACGGGCAAGACTGCTTTTGCCTTTCAGGTCCGCGACGATCGTGCGCGGGAGGTGGATGCATTCGACCGTCCGGGCCAGGATGAAGTCGTTCGGCCGGA
>JAQVRW010000255.1 GCA_028700875.1 Candidatus Zixiibacteriota bacterium
GATCATTGTCTTCTTCGCCTATTTCTATACGGCGTTGGTTTTCAATCCGATCGATCTGGCCGACAACATGCGCAAAAACGGCGGTTTTATTCCGGGGATTCGTCCCGGCAAGCGAACGGCCGAATATATAGAAAAGATTTTGACCCGCATCACCCTGCCGGGCGCCGTCTTCTTCGCCCTGATCGCCATCCTGCCCTGGGTCTTGATGTCCCAGTTCCGGGTGCAATACTTCTTCGGCGGCACCGGTTTGCTGATCGTGGTGGGCGTGGCTTTGGATACGTTGCAGCAGATCGAGTCGCATTTGTTGATGCGGCATTATGACGGGTTTATGAAGAAAGGCCGGATTCGCGGGAGATCCTACTGATGAATTTGGTCTTTCTGGGATTGCCGGGGTCGGGCAAAGGGACGCAGGCGGTGCGGCTGGCGCGGCGGCTGTCGATTCCCCACCTGTCTACCGGCGACCTGCTGCGGGCGGCCGTGCGGGACAAAACCCCACGGGGCCGCGACGCGGAAAAATATATGCACGCCGGTGAACTGGTGCCGGATTCGGTCATCATCGAGCTGATCGGAGAAAAGAAGGCCTCCGGAGAACTGGATCGCGGTTTCGTCATGGACGGTTTTCCGCGCACCGTGCCGCAGGCGGAGGCGCTCGACGCTCTGTTTTCCAACGGCCACGGGATCGACCGGGCCGTGCTGCTTGAGGTCGATGAAGACGAGATCGTGCGGCGGTTGTCGAATCGGTTGTCCTGTGAAACCTGCCATGTGATCTATGGGCAGGTGACCAATCCGCCGAAACGGGAGGGTATTTGCGACCTGTGCGGCGGACACTTGGGGCAGCGCCAGGATGACGAGCCGGAAGTGATCAAGAAACGGTTGAGCGTTTATCAGCAACAATCCCGGCCGGTCGAAGAACATTACCGGAAACGGTCGTTGTTGGTGGTGGTTCCCGCGGTGGGGACGCCGGACGAGATTTTTGCCCGCGTGATCGCGGGATTGGATACGAAGGTCAATGCCTGAGTTGAAGTCGGACAGAGAGATTGCCGTGATGCGCGAGGCGGGACGGCTGGTGGCGGAAGTGTTGGAGCTGATCGGACGTCATATCGCTCCGGGTGTTTCCACCAAGGAGTTGGATACCCTGGCGGAAGACCATATCCGTAGCCGTGGCGCCATCCCCTCGTTCAAGGGATACCGCATGGGCGGACACGCCTTTCCGGCCTCCATCTGCGCCTCGATCGACGAAGTCGTCGTGCACGGGATCCCGTCCGATCGCACGTTGGTCGAGGGACAGATCATCTCTATCGATGTGGGCACGACTCTTAATGGATACTGCGGCGACGGTGCCAGGACATACGCGGTGGGCGCTATCGACCCGCTGAAACAAAAGTTGATGGATGTGACGCTGGCCGCTCTGCAGGCGGGCATCGCCAAGGCTTGCATAGGCAAACGCCTGGGTGACATTTCGGCGGCCGTCCAGCAAACGGTCGAGGCCAACGGTTTTTCCGTGGTCCGCGACCTGGTCGGTCACGGCATCGGGCGGCGGATGCACGAGGATCCGCAGGTGCACAACTTCGGCGTGGCCGGGACCGGACCGCTTTTGGCCAAAGGGCTGGTGCTGGCGATTGAACCGATGGTCAACGCCGGTGATTATAAAATTTTGTTCAAGCCTGACGGTTGGACGACTGTGACAGTTGACGGTTCGCCTTCGGCGCATTTCGAGCATACTGTGGCGATCACCGAAAACGGTCCGGAAATATTGACTGTGATTTAGGGAGAGTATGGCGAAGGAAGACGTAATTCAGGTCGAAGGCAAAGTGTTGGAGCCGCTGCCCAATGCCATGTTCAAAGTGGAACTGGATAACGGGCACGTGGTTTTGGCCCATATCTCGGGCAAGATGCGGATGCATTTCATCAAGATTTTGCCCGGGGACCGCGTCAGCCTGGAATTGTCGCCGTATGATTTGACCCGTGGTCGCATTACCTACCGGCACAAGTGATCGTCGGCGCCGGATGAGGATGGGATATGAAAGTCAAGGCTTCGTTGAAAAAGCGGTGTGACAAGTGCAAGATCGTCCGCCGCAAGGGCGTGTTGCGAGTAATCTGCGTCAACCCCCGCCACAAACAGCGGCAGGGGTAACAGGCGCGTGTCATGAATGTATGTAGGAGGTCCAAGTGGCCCGTATAGCTGGTGTAGAACTGCCGCGCGACAAACGGATTGAGGTTGCCCTCACCTATATTTATGGTATCGGCGAGACGTCGGCCCGGAAGATTTTGTCCATAACCGGCGTGAACCCGGATACCCGGGTAAACAAGCTGACCGAAGACGACGTGATCAAACTTCGGAACACGATCGAAAACGAATTCAAGGTCGAAGGCGGTCTGCGAAGCGAAATCGCGATGAACATCAAGCGGTTGATCGATATCGGTTCCTACCGCGGGTTGCGGCACCGTCGCGGTCTGCCGTGCCGGGGACAGCGGACGAAGACGAACGCCCGGACGCGCAAGGGCCCGAAGAAGACGGTGGCTGGCAGGAAGAAAGCGCCGACGGCAAAATGACGAACGTAGCTGATTGAGGAGTTGTCGTGGTTGAAGTAAAAAAGAAACAACGGACCAAAAAGAAACACCGGAAGGTGGAAATCTATGGCGTGGCGCACATCAAGGCGTCGTTCAACAACACCTTGATTTGCATCTCGGACGCCAAGGGACGGGTGGTCTGCTGGAGCTCGTCCGGCCGCGCCGGCTTTAAGGGGTCGAAGAAATCAACTCCTTTCGCGGCGCAGCAGGCGGCCGCGCAAACGGCCAAGGAAGCTCTTGATCTCGGCATGCGCAAGGTCGAGGTGCACGTGAAGGGTCCGGGCGGCGGGCGTGAAGCCGCCATCCGCTCCATCTCGGCCGCCGGGCTTGAGGTTGTCAGCATCAGAGATGTCACGCCTATTCCGCACAATGGCTGCCGGCCCCCGAAGCGGCGCCGGGTGTAATGGCCGCGGAACTGGCAATGGGAATTGTTTAGCAGTAGAGGAATTAGCGAATGGCTCGTTACATTGACGCCAACTGTAAATTGTGCCGACGCGAAAACGAGAAGCTGTTTTTGAAAGGCAGTCGTTGCCTCAGCGAAAAATGCTCCTTCGAAAAGCGGGGGTATGCCCCCGGTCAGCACGGTCAGAATATCCGCCGCAAGGTTTCGGAATTCGGCCTGCAGTTGCGCGAAAAACAAAAGGTCCGCCGCATCTATGGCGTCCTGGAACGTCAGTTCCGGACCTATTTTGCGGAAGCCGACCGGAAGAAGGGCATCACCGGCGAAAACCTGTTGCAGATGCTGGAATGCCGCCTGGACAACTTCATCTATCGGCTCGGATTCGCCCCCTCGCGCAAGGCGGCGCGGCAACTCGTACGGCATCGGCATTTCCTGGTCAATGATGGGGTCGTCGATATCCCGTCGTATCAGGTCAAGGTGCACGATATTATTAAGGTCAAGGAAAAATCCAAGAGCCTCGATGTCATCCATCTGGCTTTAAAGGAAACCCGCGGGGAAGCGATCCCCTGGCTGCGCCTGAACAAGGCCGGCTTGGAAGGGGAACTGCTGGAAATCCCGAAGCGGGAGGATATTCCGACGCCGGCGCAGGAACAGTTGATTGTCGAACTGTATTCCAAGTAAGCGCTAATCCGGCTCGGAAAAGGGAATTAATTTTTTGGGGGATGTGCGAATGAAGTGGAAAAGCCTGACGATGCCCAAGGAGATCGTCACCAACCAGTCCAATCCGGACGAGGGGTATGCCCGGTTCGTGATTGAACCGCTGGAGCGTGGGTTCGGGGCGACCATCGGCCATGTCCTTCGGCGCGTTCTCCTGTCGTCCATCCAGGGAGGCGCCCCGGTGGCGGTCAGGATCGAAGGCGTCCTGCATGAATTCGGGGCCATCGAAGGGGTGTATGAGGATATCACCGACATCATCCTGAATATCAAGAAAATGCGTGTGCGGTTCAATGCCGACGAGCGCCGGACACTCCATCTGAAGATCAACACCAAGGGCAAAGTAACCGCCGGCATGATCGAGGCCAATCCCGACGTGGAGATTCTCAATCCCGATCTTCCTCTTTTCGAACTGATCGAAAACCGGGAAGTCACCATGGAGATCGATATCGATTACGGCCGCGGGTACGTCATGGCGGAGCACAACAAGCGCGACGATGCCCCGGTCGGGACGATCTTCCTCGACTCGTTGTTTTCCCCGATCATCAGGGTCAATTACGAAATCGAAAATACACGCCTCGGTCAAAAGACCGACTATGACCGCCTGCTGCTGGATATCTGGGCCGATAGATCGATCACCCCGGAGGATTCGCTCAGCTTCGCGGCCAAGATTATCAAGGATCACATGCAGCTCTTCATCCACATCGACGAGGCGATGGAAATCGCCGAAGAGGAGGAAGAGGACGAGGAGATCATCCGCATCCGCAACCTGCTCAAAACCCGCGTGGATGAGCTGGAACTGTCGGTGCGGTCGTCCAACTGCCTGCGGGCGGCCAACATTCAGACCCTGGGCGAACTGGTCTCCAAGACCGAATCGGAAATGCTCAAATACCGCAACTTCGGCCGCAAGTCGCTCAATGAACTGACAACCATTTTGGAGGAACTCGGTCTTTCCTTCGGCATGGATGTATTCCCCTATGTGGAAAAGAAAGCGTAACGGGTAGGTGGCTGATGAAACACCAGATCAAAACGAAGAAACTATCGCGGACCAAACCGCACCGTGAGGCGATGATGTCTAACATGGCCGCCTCCTTGTTCCTGCACCGCACCATTCGGACGACCGAAATCCGCGCCAAAGAATTGCGCCGTCTGACCGACCGGCTGATCACGACAGCCAAGACCAACGACTTGGCCGCCCGGCGGCGGGTCCATAGCATCCTGCGCAATG
>JAQVRW010000256.1 GCA_028700875.1 Candidatus Zixiibacteriota bacterium
GATCGTCCGTTCACTGGCCGCCACTCGGTCTCTTCAGTTCACCCGATATGTGCAATCGGTCGACGAAATCCGGGAGGCGATGCGTTCCGGCGATATTTATGGGGCGGTAGTTTTTCCGTCGGATTTGGAGGAAGATATCAAAAGCGGCCGTCAGGCCACGGTGGTCGTTTATCGCGATGCCGGCAATATCATCGTCGGCAATATGGTTCTGAAAGAAGCCACGGCAACGGTGCGGACGGTATCGGCCGGAATTCTGCTGAAAAAGTTCCGCTCCTCGGGCATGAATGAACAGCAGGCAATGAACCTGGCCAATCCGATTCGAGTGGAAACGCAGTCGATCGGCAACCCCGGATACAACTACATGAACTACCTGATGCCGGGGTTGCTGCCGTTCATGCTGCAACTGGCGGTGATCATTGCCGCCGTGCTGGTCATCAACGGCGAAGAGAAAGACCGCACGCTGGCCGACCTTTTTCGTACGGCGCGGGGAAGGGTCTCGGCCGTCATCGGGGGAAAACTGCTGGCCCATCTTATCTTGCACACGATCAACGCCCTGTTGATGCTGGCGATCGTCTTTCCTCTTTTCGGTGTCGATATCCCCGGATCGTTTCCGCTGGCTCTTTTGGTGCTGGTAATCTTCATAATCGCCGTTCTCAGCCTTGGGTTATGCCTGTCCAGCCTGTTCCATGATCAAACCTTCGTGACTCAAATGGCCGCCGCGATTACGGTGCCATCATTCATCTTCAGCGGATTCACCTTTCCCTTGTGGAGTATGCCCGGCCTGCATGTCGCCTTCGCCCACCTGCTGCCCTTCACCTATTTCATGTCTGGCTTTATCAAGGCGTTTTATCTGGGCGATCCGTTGTCCGAGCTCTGGCCCGAGATGATCACCTTCGGGGTGTTTTTTGTCCTCACTGTGGCGATTTCCGCCTGGCGGCTGACGACCTATCATAAGGTTCGGGCGGCGGAGGCGGCCGTATGACGATGATGGATAATCTCAGGATCATCGCCGCAGTGGTAAGGCGGGAAGCGCGCCTGGTCGCCTCCAGCCGAACCATCACGACCATCGTGATTCTGGCGCCGCTGTTCTTTAGTCTCTTCTATGGGACCATCTACTTGAGGAAAGGGGAAAACCAGATCGCCGTCGTGGTCGTGGATGAAGACCGGTCGCAGATGTCGCTGGAATTGATTCGCAATCTGGACGGCCATCAGATGATGGCCGTGATGGTAACCACCCCCGATCTGGAAACCGGCCGCCACAAGTTCCGGATGCTCGATGCCCACGCGGTGGTGTATATCCCCTCCGGCTTCCAGCGCTCGCTGGCGCGGGGCGAGGGAGCCGATTTGAAAGTCTATTTGAACGCCAGCCGTTTCCTGGTCGCCAACGACGTCTACAAGGCGGTTACCGAAGTCGCCGCGACTATCGGCGCGGGCGTTCGGCTCCGGTTCCTCCAATCGCACGGGTACAGCCTGGGACAGGCGATGGGCCTTATCGAGCCTTTACGGTTGGATTTGCGATCTATATACAACAGCCCCGAAACCTACGGCGACTTCCTGCTTCCCGGGGTTCTGGTTCTCATCCTGCAACAAACGCTTCTGTTCGGCCTCGCGCAGAGCATCGGCCGCGAACGGGAGAAGAAGATGCTGGCGGAGCTGTTACAGGTTGCCGGAGGGCTCTGGCGGGCGATGATCGGCAAGGGGATGTTCTATCTCCTGCTGTTTTGCGCCTATGCTTTCTTCGCCTATGTCGTGCTCTTCCCGCTGTTCAATTTACCGTTGAACGGCAATATCGCGGCGTTGGCCGCCGTGACACTCCTGTTCCTGCTGGCCGTTGTCGCCTGCACGCTTCTGGTCGGGACGTTTTTCCCGACGGAATTGTCCGCCTTCCAGGCGACCTTGTTTACATCCTACCCTATCTTCTTCTTCACCGGGTACTCCTGGCCGCTTCTATCGATGCCGTGGCTCCTGAAAGGAGTGGCCGTCCTTCTCCCGACCACGCCGTATTTACAGGCCGTATCTCGGTTGGGCCGCATGGGCGGCAGTTGGGGAGAAATCTGGCCTCAGGCGGCACATCTGGCCGTCCTGCTGATCGTGGCGACCATCGGGGCCTGGTTTCTCTGGCGACGGATGCTGATGACGGCCTCCGATACCGCTTCGGCCTAACCAATTGCGCTTCCGGACACGTCTCCATCAGTCTCCTTTTCACGTCCTCCGGCCAGGAATCGTCTTGACAATATGATAAATCACTTTATGTTATAGGTGATGGTCCCACCCGCCGTTTCTTTTGTACCCTTGTTCTCACGATGGAGGTTTGTGTGAGACGGATTCTTCTTGTCGGCATCATCGGACTGGTCGCTCTGGCCGCAACCGGCCTGGCGCAAAATGCACCCGACCGCGCCACGGTCGACCAGAAAGTCATCGAGATTCAGAAACAGATCGATCAAAAGGGGTACCACTGGACCGCCGGACGCACATCCACGGCCGAAATGCCGTTGGACGAATTCCGGCTCCTCCTGGGCGAACAAACGCCGAAAGGGTACGACGAATGGCTGGCCCGTCAACCCAAACTGACGGCCGCGAAAGGGAAGCTCTTCCCGACGTATTTCGACTGGCGCGACTCCAGCATCATGACCCCCGTGAAAAACCAGGCGGGATGCGGCAGTTGCTGGGCGTTCGGCTCTACCGGGGCGTTTGAGGCCAACGTCAAGAAGCATGACGGTGTGGAATACGACTTGGCCGAACAACAGGTTCTCTCCTGCAATATTTATGGCTCCAGTTGCGCAGGAGGATGGGCGGAACCGGTGTATGAACTGTTCCAGCGGTACGGCGCGGTGGCCGAGACCTGCATGCCATACCAGGCCGATGACGCCGTCCCCTGCACTCAGGATGCCTGTTCGACCCTGGTCAAGCTGGGCGGCTGGCAATACGTGGACAACACGGTCGAGGCTATCAAGACGGCGCTCCTGATCGGCCCGGTCAATGCCAGTTTCACCGTGTATGAAGACTTCAAGGTCTATGAAAGCGGTTGTTATGAATACGCCTGGGGGGATTACCTCGGCGGGCATTTGATCGCTATCGTCGGTTGGGACGACAACGCCTGCGGCGCGGGGGAGGGGGCTTGGATATGCAAGAACAGCTGGGGCGACTGGTGGGGCGGTTTGGGTGGTTATTTTATGATCAAATGGGATAATTGCGGCATCGGCCGGAATACTGTTTTGCCCTTGTACCCGCCCGCGCCCGTGACTATCGCCTATGAAAGCAACCAGGCGGTGGAACTGACCGGCGACGGCGACGGCGCCGTCGAACCGGGCGAAACGGCCACGGTCTCGGTCAGCCTGCGCAATACCGGCCTGACCACCGCCACGTCGGTCATGGGGACGCTTCAGACCACGAAGGCCGGGGTGACCATTACCGATGAAGAGGCCATCATTCCCGATATGCCATACAACGAAGTCATAACCACCCAGGCGCCGCATTTCGCGATCCAGATCGACACGACGGTGGCGTCGGGCAGTCAGATCGATTTCACGCTGACCGTCAACAGCGATCAGGGGAATTTTATAATCCCGATGTACCTGGTTGTGGGAAAGTTCACCGTGGCCTTTTTCGATGACATGGAGAAGGATGAGAGTTGGACCCACGGCGGGACGAGTGATGAATGGGCCCGGGGCGTTCCCACCGGCGGCTGTATGACGGACCCGTCATCGGCCCATTCTCCCGACACCATCTGGGGCACCAATCTGAACGGGTCATACGCCGCCGGCGCCGATATGTATCTGACCTCGCCGGCGATCGATTGTTCGTCGATACGCGAAACCCGACTTCAATTCCGGCGCTGGCTGGCCGTCGAGAAGGGGATTTACGACCAAGCCCGGATCTTTGTCAACGACAACCTGGTGTGGGAAAACAACGCCGATCTCGACCATATCGATTTCCAATGGGAATGGCATGATGTGGACATATCCGCCTTCGCCGACGGCAATTCCTCCGTCACCCTCAAGTTCCAACTGATCTCCGATGGCGGCCTGCAGTTGGGCGGATGGAATATCGATGATCTGGCGGTGGTCGGCATCGAGGATTATATTATCGGCGATGCCAACGGCGACGCGAAGGTCAACATCGGTGACGCGGTGTATATCATCAGTTATATCTTCCGGGGCGGTCCGGCGCCGTCGCCAATGGCTGCGGGGGACGCCAACTGCGACGCGAAGGTCAACATCGGCGATGCCGTCTATATTATCACCTATATCTTCCGGGGCGGCCCGGTGCCGGGATGCTGACGCTCCGATTCAACGGACAGGAAGCATAAAAAACGGGAGACACCATGCGGTGTCTTCCGTTTTCGTTTTTGGCCTCAGTCGAAATCGCCGCCATCGGTAATTGGACGATGGTTTGGGCCGACGAGTATCAGGGTAATCCGATTCCGAGGGTCAACTGCAGGGCGTTGGAGACCAGCGAGCTGTTCAGGATGAGATACCGAATATCGACCGATGAATCGAGTCCGCCCAATCGATAATGCCATCCGGCGCCGAACGTATAGCCCGCCTTGGTTTCCTTCCGGAAGCCGCCTTCCATGGTCGGTTTGCTGTACTGGTGCCGGACAGCTTCGTACACCCCGATACCGGCCGTGATCTGAATCGACTGCCTGGGGCGGGATATAATCCGGTTGACGACGTTTACGCTTGCTCCAAAAAGGCTGGTGTACTGCTCGGAACCGGCGATAGTGTCATCGGCCATCGCCCGCGTGGATTGCCCATAGAGAAATTCGATCCGTCCCCCCCAGGGATTGACCCGCGAGGACAGGGACACGTCGCCCGAAAAAAGCCAGCGCGGCGTGTGCTGCGCGTCCGTGCTGCCGGATGGAAAAGCCGGGCCGATTGCCAGGCCGGGGCTGAACGCCAGAGGG
>JAQVRW010000257.1 GCA_028700875.1 Candidatus Zixiibacteriota bacterium
GGACAGGCCGGCCGAGTGGCCGGTCTTCAGGGCAGGAAAAGCCGCAAGAGAAAGCATTACTTTGTATTACCAAATGGCGAAAAACATCAAAAATAACAAATCGAAACCATTTCCTCGCAATCCCAAGGCCCCCATGCCATTCCAACGAATAACCCTCGCTTTTCGGCGCAAAAACAGTAGAAGAATGCCATCGATTTTGCAACACCACCAACCTGTCATACCCGCGAACGCGGGTATCCAGAAAAACCCCACAAAGGATGGATTCCCGCTTGGCGCGGGAATGACAGCGTGGCGGCGCGCAAGCAACATTGTGTATGGAAACATCAAAAATAACGAAACGAACCCATTTCCCGGCAATCGCATGCCATCCATGCCATTCCAGCGAATTCTTGCGGTTTATGCTTTTCGCGGCGCACGAGGATCCGCCGCAGGCGGACCGCGCACGAGATTGAGCCCAAGACGGGCCGGGAAACCCGGCCCCTACGGGAAGACGGTGAAAATTATGCCGGGGTGGCGACAAACGGGCATGGTGGTTCGGGCGCGAAGCCTCGCGCCCCTACGGGAATGTGATGAAGGTTATGCAGGGAGGGCGACGAGGTGACGCTTGACCGTGTTCTCGATCTCGGTCAGGTCAACCTCGGTGTCCTTGCAGGGGCCGCAGGGACGGATGTTGGGGAATCCGATCACGGGGATATGCGGATTGACGTCGATGAACCCGGTCAACAGGTCGCGTTCGCAGGCGACGGCGATGATCAACCCCGGCCGCACCTCGCGGATTTTCTTACGCGCCTCGGTCCCGCCACCGGCAGCCGTGAGCATGAATCCGTAGCGGTCGCGCATCTCGCGTATCTTGGCGTTCATCTCGCGGGTCAGGCAGCGCGGCAGGATGACCAGCATCCGTTCGGGACGCACCTTGCGCGGGTCGCTGTTGATGATCAGGTTGTGAAGTTTGAGAAAGGAATTGAACAGGCGGTCGCGGTTGACGCCGAAGATCGTGCCGACCTTGATGGTCGATTCCAGCAGGAAATTGACCAGCTTGGGGATGATGATGAATGCGGAAAAAAACGGCCGCTTGGTCAGCGCGCCATAGATGAACAGCAGCAGCCAGAGGATAAAAAAGCCGGCGACGGCGAAACAGACAATGTCGAACCCCAGACGCACGCCGGGGCCGATCTGTTCCAGCCGAGGCGAGATCAACCAGGCGAACAAGGCGGTGCCGCCGAGGATGACGATGATGGTCGCAAAGGCCAGCCCGATAAACACGCGGCCGTCGGTGTCGGCCGAGACCGAATCGGTCCGGCCGTCCCAATCGAACCATTCTTCGCCGAGCCGGCGGTCGGCGCCGGGATGGTCTTTATGTTCGTCAACGTCGCTCATGTGTCGGTAATATATACGGAAACGCTGCCGGATTCAACCGACTTTCTTACGATGGGGCAGATGTGGATCCGCCACGGGCGGACCGCCCGTAAAGCAATTGCGGGCAGGTCACAATCCGCCTTCGGCGGATCAAGACCTGCCCGAACCCCAAAAAGGCACTGTCACGGCTGACAGTCAGGGGCCAAGCCCTTGTGGAAGAGAAAATTGATTATGATCAGAAGGTCGTTCATCGTGATGTCGTCGTCGCAGTCGGTATCCCCGGCCTTTTCGATCGCCGGCGGCTGCGGCCCGCCATAGAGGTAATGCGCGAACGCGGTGATATCGGCGATATCCAGCCGTCCGTCGCCGGTGACATCCCCGAGGATGAATCCCCGGTCGACCTTGAGCACGATCTGCCGCAGAAGCACGGCGGCAGAGTCGCGATTCATCAGGGACAGGGGGAAATTCAGCAGATAGAAGCTGTAGTTCTCTCCCCGGTGGGCGATCCCGACCGTCTGGCCCTGGGTCGTGCTGTCGGGGTTGGAGGAAACATAGGTGAAGATGACATCGGCCGACGGCCGCGCCCATAAGTACCCGGCAAACGGCAGGCCATCGGGCGCGCGGTATCCGAACTGGTTCACCCGAAGGCTGTCCCAGGTCTGGCGCGGATACTTGGGGTCGGACGGCTCGGCGCCGATCAGGTCGCCGGTCAGGTTAAACCCGGATTGAATCTGAAGCGGCCCGATAACACAGCTGTCGACCATCAGGTAGTCACGGAAAAGCGAACCGGGGTTGAACCGAACCACGTATGGATCGGTCTTGGGAAACTGATCGACTCCGGCCTGGCCAAGAGTCAGGATGACAGTCCCGCCTCCGGCGAGATAGGCCCGCAACGTGTCGGCCAGGGTCTTGCGCAGGGAGCCGTCGAGGTTCTCCGAACTGACGATGATGGTCGAATATCGCGACAGGTCGGCCACGGTCAACGGCCCGGACAGATCGTAGCAATAGGTGGCGTACGGCATCCCGGCCAGGGCAGTCGCGGCCAGCGAGTCAAGAAACGACGGGTCGAAGATCAGGTTGGAGGTGATCTTGCGGCTGTTCTGATCGATAACCAGAATCCCTCTGGTCGGCAGGAAAGGTGTCAACCGGAGCGTCATCGATGGCGGCGACTCCCAGCCATCGATTGAAACCGCCGTGACATAAAAATGATAGGTGCGACCGAGGACAGCCGACAGGTCGATGGCATTGGTGTCCGGGGTTTCCAGAACGCGAATCGTGTCATAGGGGGCGTCGTCTATCCGGTAGAGTCGATATTGATCGGCGGAGGCATCCTCCGACGGCGACCATTGCAGGAACGGGTAACCACGATGGCCGCTTCCGGTCACTACCAGCGGCGGGTGAGGCGCGGACGGCAAAAGCGAAATCTCCGGCGTTCGCTTGCCGACGGAGCCGTTCTGGTCCACCGAAACGACCGCGAACGTATAGACGGTCTGAGGGTCCAGTCCGGATTGAGCGACCGTCGAATCGCCCGCGCCGATCTCGGCGGCCACTTCCCATGGGCTGGTGGTCGATTTCCTCATCAGTTTATAACCGGCCAGATCGCGCGCGATCTTGGGCGTCCAGACAAAGAACGCCTGGTTGTCATCGTACCCGGTGAGACGGAAATCGGCCGGCGGGCCGGGCGGTGGATACCCCAGGCCGTTTTCTTTTATATCCAACAGCGCTCTGGCGGTCGCTTTCAGGCCGTCCAGGTGCAGCATTTCGTAATAGTCGGATACGGAGGCCGGATCATCCGGTTTGAGCCAGTGGCGGACATACGGATTTCTGACGACATTGTCGGCGGCGAGATAGGCCACGGTAAAGACGACATCTTCCCCCGGTTGCAGGTCGAACGGCCCGGCGGAAATCAGGAAGCGGGTGTCGCTTCCCATCGCGGGGGACTGCGGGGAATCATCGGGGGCCGCCCAGTTCGGATGCAGAAGCGACGATTCGATCTGGTTGTAGTCGATTTCGGGAAAAGACATCACGAAATACTTGTTGCTGTCACCGTATGGCGCGGCGAATGACCCGCCCAAATCCCGGCTTAGCGAAATAAGCTGACGCGGCCCCCAGGATGACGAGCCCTCGTTGCCGCCGACCCACCAGTTGAAGTTGACGCGGTAGTCGGGGGCGTTGAGGTCGAGAATCTGCACGCCGAAAGCGCCGTTGGCGGACGTGGAATCATAGGCGAATTGGCCGGGATCGCCATCGATATCGACCGAGTACCCTACATTGAGGGGCACCCATTGCCGGGCGTTGTCGTAGACGCCGGGGATAAACCCGGTAAGATCGTCGCTGCCTGGGTCGGGTCTGCTGCCGATATCGCAGTCGGCATAGATACCCGCCCACCCCTGTTCGATCGGCGTGGTCGAAATATTTTTTATGGTATAGGTGACCAGCACCGAATTGTCGTAGGGCGGCGATTCCCAGGCGTAACTGTGGGAGGTGACCTGGATCCCCAACGGATACCAGTCATGGCAGTCTCCGACGAGACAACGGTAGAGGGTATCGAAGGCGATAAGCGTATCATAGGCGACGGCGATATGTTCGAGGTCGGCCCAGTCGGAGAGGGTCTGGATAGCACCTTCGGGATATGCCTGGGGGATCAACTCCGGGACCAGATAGGCAAAATCGAAGGCATGGGAAACCATGGTGTCGTTTCCCTTGATCCCGCCGACCCACAACCCAGCCCCGAATAAGTATTCGCTGAGCGCCCCCCCCGGAAACAGCGCGCCATACGGCTGCCGGATCGTCTCGGTCATTTCCTGGTCATCCGGCACCGGATAGGCATCGGCGAACGGCCGGCCGATAGCCATGCGATTGGATTGCGCCAGCCAGAGGTTGGGTATGGTATCGCTGATTCGCTGATAATAGTATTCGGTGGAAAACATCTGCGGTTTCAGGGCATCAAACCGCGAGTTTGATCTGGCTGTCGTCAAAGACGGCGCAAGACATAATGCAAGAATGACATATACTAACCGGCGCATGATGTTCCCGGTTTTGAGATTATGAATTGAACCTGCCTGTTCTAAATATAACGCGGTTAACTTGCTTTTGTGAAAAGATTTCGGAGCGTGCCGATCGAAGATGACATAAAAAAAACAAGGAGCTTCTCCCTCACAAAGAAGCTCCTCGTCCCCACCTCATTAGTACCCTTCACCGCCATACAGAGTAACTAACTTCGGTAGATAAGAGGAACAAAAACCGTGCCATCGGTTGTCTACAACCGTGAATATTATTTAATTCGGTACAACACAATACATTACCGGGTTTGGCCCGGCCGGAGCAGGAAATGCTGCCAATTCGATAACCGCATATACTGCGTCAACAAATGCGAGAGAGAATTGCAATATCGACACAATCAATTAATTGATAATGACATAGGGTGTTTCCCGCGCTTGATGCGACAGACAATAATAACCGCGATTCAGCGCAGGAACTGCGAACAGTTCCTGCGCCATAAGATCGTAGTAGCGTTGACCCGGAAGATGAACAGACATTTTGTGAAG
>JAQVRW010000258.1 GCA_028700875.1 Candidatus Zixiibacteriota bacterium
GGTCGGCACATTCAAAGCGAGTCAGATTAACCGGCCGGTCAAAGTACCAATTTACCGTTTCGCCCGCCTGCCGTCAAGACATGCCTGAATGGGGGTCCACGATGTCGGCCGCTGCCAGCACGCTATCCGCTAATGCCATCGAAGCCATTGCCGCGCTGAAAGTTGCGGAGGGGCCCGTGGCGACCCTTTCCAGAGGCACGGACGTCACCCCACCCAATATGGCCCCTTTTCGATAATCATTCGGAGGAGTGTGGCCGGGATGGAATGCATGATCTCGACGATATTGGCCGCCGTGTACAGTTGCGGAACCAGCAGATTGCCGATCAAGACCCAGGGCGCCCATTGGCGGAAACGATATGTCCCCGTCGTGAAGAGATACTCGAGCGGAATGATCAGCACCAGGAATCCTAACGTCAGCATCCGAGTGGTATCATAAGCGATA
Organism: Candidatus Zixiibacteriota bacterium; assembly: GCA_028700875.1. Classification (GTDB taxonomy): domain Bacteria; phylum Zixibacteria; class MSB-5A5; order GN15; family JAAZOE01; genus JAAZOE01. Next base: position 443 of record JAQVRW010000258.1, read on the forward strand.
GCCAATTGGGAAACAGCGCAGGCCATGAGGATGACGATGCCATAAACATCGCGACGCCGGCCGTTTTTCCACATGGCCACGACCGCCACCAGAGGAAACACCCAGAGCAGTTTGAACACGCTGAATAGACCCACCCAATAGAACAGGTAGGCGGGTTTGACGGCGAACAGAGGATCGGCGATAAACGATCTGAGGTATGACCCCGAGGTTAATCCGATTTCCCCATCAAGCGAGATCCAACGCCGGAACAGATAATACGCCAACAGCACCGCCCCCAACCCGATCAATAATTCCGCCAGGGCGGCGCTTTTGCGGGACGCGTCGCTCACCTTCAGATAGGCGAACCAGGGAATGGTGAATAAAACGCTCTCATGATTCAGCACCCCGGCCAAAAGCAAAGGGTAGAACAGCAGCGGCCGCGATCGCCATCGCCACATCAGGAACAGGGCCAGATAGGTGAGCGCGTCGCAGAAACCGGCATAATAGATGGTCACCAGCACGACGGATGAAAAAGTCAGACACATGGCGCCGAACAGGGCGTCCCCCGGCTGATTCGAACGACTGCGGAAATATCGATATACGGCGCCGATCGTCACCCCGGCGAAAACGAGGTTCAGCAGAATAAACGACTTGCCCCGCAGGCCGACCAGGAAGGCCAAAAGCGGCGTCATGATGCGAAAACCGAGGACGTTGCCGTTGCGCAGATCCAACGGATTGCGGGAGAGCGCTTCGAAATGCACCCCGTGACCATAATAATTCGTCCCCGGTCGCACGTAGAAGGATGCCGCCAGCATCAGCAGGAAGACGACCAGAAAGACCCATCCCTGGTTTCCGAAACGGGTTTCGCCCTTGTCGACAAGGCGATTCAAACGCTCGTACAGAGTGGGTGTTTCATTCATTGGGCAAGCTCCATAATTGCCGTATAATAGCCACCAATATAGCCATGAGAGCGGGGCGAATGCCAATAAATTCCCCACCAGCCGCCGGTTTTATTCGCATCGGAAGCAGGGGTGGCCCGAGGGTTCGCATTTCTCCATCGCTTATCGCATCCCGCCTGTGCGAATATGCACTGGATTTTCGTAGAATGGAAATTCGGGGACGGTTTGTCGGGCATTTTATACCCAAAAGGGTAATATTTTAGCTTGAATGACCGATAAAATAATGACAGATTTGGTCTGTCTGAGATAGTAACGATGGGAATACCTGCGGACATGCAACAAGGACTGTGCATCGCATTATCCCCATTAACAGATAGGTGATAAACCTTCTTAAGAACAAAAGAGGTATCTATGAAGCACTGCAAATGGATTTGTTGTTGGTCTCTCCTGGTGTTGGCCGTGGCCGCCGCCCAACCGGTTATGGCGGTGACCGACTATGTTTACGTCGCGGTCAACGGGGACTCCACGGTGAATGTGGCGGTCCAGGGAGATTCGCTTTCTTTCGGCGCCACCTGCGATGTCGGCGCCACGGTTTACTGGGAAATGTGGTTTGACGCCGATTCCAACGAGACGACGGGAGATGACGGCGACAAGATCGTCATGGCGTTTACGACCGTCGATGCCGGCGCCGACCCGAACGGGCCGCCGCCGGACATAAATCCGGTACCCGACGGTTGGTATATGTCTCCGAACATACTGCTCGGGTTCGCCCCCGGGCATTACGTTTTCGTGGCTACGGACGTGAGCGACGGCAGCTCTGCCGAAAGGGCTTTCTCCATGACGGCCTTGCCGACTCCGCCCAATACCTTTTCCGGAACGGTGACGATCGAGGGGGTTACTGCCCCCGATGCGCAGCTGGCCAATATCTGGATCTCGGCGGATATTGAAGACGGTTTGCAAATATGGAGCGCCCTGACCGATGAAACGGGGCAGTACCAAATGAACCTGTCTGACGAGGCCACCGGCCAGTTGTTCCGAATCAGCGTGGAGGCGCTGCCCGGTTACGCTCAACCCGGAAGAGTGAGTGATACGGCCAATGGGGATATCACCGGCGTCGATTTCGCCTACGCACTGCCGGCCGATTCCATCTATGGTACGGTCCATGATGAATACGGCAATCCGATCTTTCCAGCCTATGTCTGGTGTTCTCCGCAATCCGGGAGCGGAGAAAAGGAATACCAAGTTACCGACGGCTCGTTCGTCATCTACTTCTCGGCCGCGGAACTGGGCCAGTGGAATCTCGGCGTCAGCGGCGATATGCTTTATCCCAACTACATGACGCCGTGGAGTTATTTCTTCGACAATTCGGTCATGCACGGTATCTATCACGAACTGGTCTGTGTTTCGGCCGATACCGTCGTCTATGCCCGGATAACGGAACAGGGCGGGCAACCGACCCACCAGTATCGGGTACAGGTTAGCCAAGACGGGTTGGGACAGATGACCGACGGAGTTTCCGGGACCGGCGCGGACAATATTCTGCCCCTGCATGTCAATCGCTTCGGGGTAACCTGCAATGTCTCCCTTTCCACCTGGGATGATGACTACCCGATTCCCGACGGTTACGTTGTCGAAGGCGGCAACCTGAAGACCGTCGCCGTAGGCGATACCGCGACGATCAACTTCGTGCTGGGGAATATGGTCCGGGATACCATCAAGCTCCTCCCCCCCGACAATGTGATCGACTGGAGCCAGGTGTCGGTCAACCTTTCAGGCGCGGGCGGCAATAGTAACGTTCATCCGGACGACAACGGCGTCTATACCGCCTACGTCAGTCCCGGGACGTACAACATCAACGTCTGGCACGACCGTTTCCTGGCCTTGCCGAATTTCCGGACGGTGGTGGTTACCGGCGATACAGTGGGCGGAATGGGCTTTACGCTGAACTATACCAACTGCCATATCACCGGCAACATCACCGGATTGCCGTTGCCGCTGGATACCAACCTCTGGATCGGGGCCACAACCGGCGCGCCTCCCGACGCCTATAATACCAGCGGAAGAGTCGATGCGGAAACCGGCGCGTTCGATTTCTACGTTTGCGACGGCTCCTGGCAGTTCGTTCCGCCGACGATTGCCGGCGCGCATGCGCCGACGGCCGTCAACCATGTCGTCCTGGGAACCGATACGGACTACAGTTTCGACTTCGCGTATCAACCGATGATGCGGGTCAGCGGCACGGTCACGGTCGATCCCGATGACCCTCCGGTGGTCTGGAACAACGTCCAGGTCCGTCTGAATGGAACGGGAAACTATCAGGTTTCGCCAGACGATGATTGCAATTTCACCATCTATGCCGATACCGGTATGTACATGTTGGACGCCTATTACGTGGGCTACCTGACCACCCCGGGCGGATATTTCAATATCCACCTTCTGGCCGACACCTCTGGTTTTGATTTCACGTTAAACCAGAGAGATATCAATGTCCAAGGCTACCTGCAAGGGGTGACCCTTCCGATTCAGGGCGGACCGTATAATCTCGCTGCCGGTACCGCCGTCTATCCCGCCGGGTATCATGTCGCCTCGGAAGCGGTGGTCAACGCCACCGGTGAATACCACATGACGGTCTGTGACGGCGTCTGGACGATCACGGCGCCCGATATCGCCGGATATGTGACTCCGGCGGGGCAAACCATCACGCTGACCGACGCCGTGACGGACACGACCGTCAATTTCGTCTATGAACCGATTGTATACCACGTCAGCGGCACCGTTACGGCCGATCCGGATGATTCGCCGGTCACCCTGACCGACGTTCTTGTTCGTCTATCCGGACCGGGCGGGCTGGTTGAAGGAGCACCGGATGTCGGCGGCGAGTTCACCCTCGATGCCGATACCGGCGTCTATGGCCTGTCCGCGTTCCTCGCCGATTTCCTGACAACCCCGGCCTTGTACAACCTCCACGTGCTGGCCGATACGGCCGGCGGACTGGATTTCCTGCTGAATGAACGGGATATCCACGTCCATGGTCATCTGATCGACGTTGCCCTGCCATTGCCCGGCGGTACCTATAACATCTCGTGCGAAACCGACACCTATCCGGCCGGGTATCATGCCGCCTCGGAAGCGGTGATTAATGCCACCGGCGAGTGGCATGCCTGGGTTTGCGACGGCGATTGGACGTTCACGCCGCCCGACATCCCCGGGTACGTGACTCCGCTGGCGGGATACCGGGAACTGACCGAGCTCGACACGGTCTCGGCCCTCGATTTTTCCTATACGCCGTCGTCGGTCGATGATCCGTTGACGCCGTCGATTCCCAGGGAGTTCAACCTGGCGCAGAATTCGCCCAACCCGTTCAACATGGCGACGCGCATCGATTTCGACCTGCCGAAATCGGTCGATATCGAGTTGGCGGTTTACAACATCCTTGGACAAAAGGTGATTACCCTAGCCCAAGGTACGTTTGCCGCCGGCACACACAGCGTCGGCTGGGATGGTCTGGACAAGAATGGAACCATCGTCTCCACCGGCCTTTACTTCTATCGCTTGAATGCGGGTGACAGAGTGATGGTGCGG
>JAQVRW010000259.1 GCA_028700875.1 Candidatus Zixiibacteriota bacterium
ACGGAGTTGAAACTGCGCGGGGAAAGAATCATTCAGGCCTGTCCCGGCAAGGATATGGTGCTGGCCGCCACCGAGGCGTATATCGGCGGGGGGACGACTCCGGGGAAGACAATACCGTCGCTGGCCCTGTCGATCCGTTCGCGCACCAAAGCCAATACGCTGGCGGATAAATTCCGCGCTTGGCGCCCGCCGATCATCGGGCGGGTGCAGGAGAATGATTTTCTGCTGGACCTGCGCACCATCCCGCCGGACCGGGATACTTTCCTGGCGACGGCGATTAACACCATCGTGAAATAATCATGTTTGTCCTGGGAACAGCCGGCCACATCGATCACGGTAAATCATCGTTGATTCAGGCGATGACCGGCATCAACCCCGACCGTCTGCCGGAAGAGCAGGCCCGCGGGATGACCATCGATCTTGGCTTCGCCTGGCTGCGGCTTCCCTCCGGCGAGGAGATCGGGCTGATCGATGTTCCGGGACATGAACGGTTTGTCCGCAACATGGTCGCCGGCGCCGGCGGCATCCATGCCGCCATGCTGGTGGTGGCGGCCGACGACGGGTGGATGCCGCAAACGCAGGAGCATCTTGATATTCTCCGCCTGCTGGACATCCGCCGGGGTTTCGTGGCCCTCACCAAGATCGACCTGGTGGAACCGGAATGGCGGGAACTGGTGGCCGCCGACGTCCGGACGCATCTGGCGGGAACCTTCCTGGCCGACGCGCCGATCATCCCCGTGTCATCGGTCACGAAAGAGGGGGTGAATGCGGTCGTTAAAGCCATCGAGGAGATTGCCCGCACATTGCAGGCGGTCGCCGATACGGGCAAACCTCGTCTTTTCATCGACCGTGTTTTCGTCCTGACCGGGATCGGCGTGGTCGTCACCGGTACCAGCCGGGGCGGCGGATTCACCGGCGATTCCGACGTCTACCATTTTCCCGCCGGCGACAAGGCCCGCGTCCGCGCTCTCCAGTCGCATGAGAAGACCGTCACGCGGGTAGGAGCCGGTTTCCGCGTCGCGGTCAATTTGGGAGGAGTCACCCGAGAGCAGATTTCGCGGGGGGATGTCCTGACCGGGTTTCCCTTCGATATGCGGCCGATTTTCCTCGCGGTCCACGTCAGCAACCTCCCCGATTCGGAGTTCGTTCTCAACGAGGGACGGCGGATCCTGTTCATCCTTGGCACTACCGAAACCGAGGCGGTCATCAGGCCGTTCGATGATCGCGGGATCAAGCCGGGCGGAGAGGGGCTGGCGATTATCAAGACGGCCAACCCGGTGGCGGCGTTTATCGGGGACAATTTCATCCTTCGCCTGCCGACGCCGCAGATCACGGTCGGGGGCGGCCGGGTGCTGGATGCTTTCGATCATTACCCGAGGCGCAAGGATCTCGCTCAATATGCTGAATACCTGACCGTACGTGACAGTGGCGACCTTGCCGGGATGGTGCTCACGGAACTGGACAAGAAGTTCTTTATCCCCCAGGACGATCTTCTCTTTTATTCGGATTTTTCATCGGAGGAAATCCGGGTCGCGGTGGAGACGCTGGCATCGCAAGGCGCGGTCGTGCGCCACAATGGCCGGCTGGGATTGGCGAAGAAGATCACCGAACTGCATAAGACTATCATAACGGAGTTGAAAAAGGTCCATGACGAGGCGTCTTATCTCAAGGGACTGACCTCCGATGAATTGGCTCGACGGATAAACGTGGCGCCGAATGAGCAATGGCTTTTGCTGCTGGAGTATCTGGAACACGACAAATTGGTGGGACGGTCGCAACAGTTTTATCATCTGCCGGCATTTGCGGCGGCGCTCGACCCCAAGATGAAGGCCGAGGCCGACCGGATCATGGTCGAGATCGAAAAAGCGGGGCACAATTATCCCACCCTGCAGGAGGTGGATACGCGTTTTCCCGGCAGCCGCAAAACCGTCAGTTTCCTGCGCAACCAAAAGGACCTGATCACTATTGCCGGGCAGTTTATCACCACGGCTGGCATTTGGAAGTCGATCATTGCCTATATAGAAGAGAAACTCGAACGAGACGGCCAATTAACCGTGGCTGAGTTCCGCGATCGTTTCGGCAGCAGCCGCAAGTACACCCTGTCGGTACTGGAATATCTGGATCGGATGGGCATCACCCGTCGCGAGGAAGACATCCGGGTTAAGGGAGGACGGTACGATGAACGCCATACTATATAACGGACAGGTGTACCCGCAAGTGCGCACGAATCGTCGGTCGACGCTGGTCGTCGTCACGGGCGGCGCGATTTCATTCGTGGGTGATGATCTAACCTCGGCCAAACAACGATTCCCGCGCCATCGCTTGATCGATCTTGAGGGGCGGACCGTGATTCCCGGGCTGGTCGACAGTCATACCCATTTCTATTTCTGGGCCATCACGCTGGACGCCGTCCATATCGATGGAACGGTCGATTTCGATCAGGTCATCAAAAAGATCGCGACCTATTGCGCCGGCCGGAGGGCGGGCGAATGGATCATCGGCGATGGCTGGTCGCCGGATCGATGGACGACGTATCATCTGCCGACCGCGGCGGAATTGGACCGCGTGACCGGGAACCGTCCGGCGGCGTTATTTAGCAAGGATGAACATATGGTCTGGGTCAACTCCCGCGCGCTGGAATTGGCCGGTATCGATGACAAATATCCGGATCCTCCCGGGGGAGTGATCGACCGCGACCCGGTCACGCATCGCCCCACGGGCATCCTGCGGGAAATCCCGGGGTATTTCCCGGTCGTGAAGTTGATCAGCCGCCCCAGGGTCGACCAGACGGCGCGGTTCTGGGATGAAGCCGCCCGGATAGCGTACAGCCGGGGGGTGACCGGGTTTCACTCGGTCGACGGGCCCGATGCCTGGGAATTCTTTCGGTCGTTGAACGAACGCGGGAAGATCGGCTTTCGCGTCCATTACTACTACCCGGCGGACAGACTCGATGATCTGATCGAACGAGGAATAACCTCGGGCATGGGTGATGATACGTTGCGCGTGGGGGGGATCAAGGTGTTTACCGACGGCTCCCTGGGGGCGCAGTCGGCCTTGATGAAACAACCGTACCGGGGCAGCGAAAACAACTTCGGCGTCGAGGTCAGTTCGCTTCCGGTTCTAACCGAAATCATCGGCAAGGCATCGCGGCACGGACTAGCCTGCGCCGTCCACGCGATCGGCGATCGGGCGGTCGCCAATGTCATCACCGCCTATGAAAAGGCTGGAGGCGGAGGGCAGTTGCGTCATCGCATCGAACACCTGCAATTGATCTCATCCGGCGATATTCCGCGTTTGAAAAAGACCGGCGTCATCGCTTCCATGCAGCCGACACACTGTCCCTCCGACCGCAAATTGGTCGCGGCCTATTGGGGCGCCCGAGGCCGTCAGGCGTACATCTTCGGGACGCTTCTGAGACGCGGTATCCCCGTGACCTTCGGTTCCGACGTCCCTATCGAACCGCTGGATCCGCTGGCCGGCATCCATGCCGCGGTCAACCGCAATGGCCAGGGAGAACGGGGGGGACGGTTTTATCAGGAAGAATGTCTCACCGTGGCGCAGGCGACCGCCGGCTTTACGACCGGCCCGGCCTATGCTTCGGGTCGAGAGGCCTTTTCCGGCCGGCTGTTGCCCGGATACCAGGCCGACATAACGATTTTTAATGACAATATTTACACTATGCCGCCTTCGCGAATCTATGCCGCGACGGTCGCGGCGACTATGTTCGACGGCCGATTTGTTTATCAGGACAGTGCGTTTCCCAATGCCGAATGAAAGAGAGTGCGGGTAGTTTTTACCCGGATATGTTATTGTTGGACAATCGCGTATCTATATCATATACGGTCATTATTTAATCATGTTTTTGTCCGATATTCGAGGAAAGAATTGCGTATGTAGTTTCTTTATATGATCCTGAATGGCATCTTAAATGCCCGGGCTATGATTCGGGCAGGGAGTAGCGATGACGAAGACCAAGGAAGAGGTTCTCCGGCGAATAGATGAGGCCGGTGTGAAATTCATCCGGTTGTGCTTCACCGATATTTTGGGGCGTCTCAAGGGTATGGCCATGACTCGTTCCGAGATCGCCGAGGTGCTGGAGTATGGCCAGGGGTTCGACGGTTCCTCAGTGGAAGGATTCGTGCGGATCGAGGAATCCGATCTTATGGCGGTTCCGGATGTCCGCTCGTTTCGCATTTTGCCGTGGCTTGTCGGCGGGGAAAAAGTGGCGATGATGTTTTGCGACATTGAGACTCCCGACGGCAAACCATACCCCGGCGACCCGCGGTATATCCTGAAGCGGATGGTGGAAAAGATCAAGGATAGACGCTGGACCTACAATACCGGCCCGGAAATGGAGTACTTCTATTTCAAAAGCGACAAGATCCCGGAGGTTCTCGACCGGGGCGGGTATTTCGACTACGCCACGGTCGATATCGGCACCACCCTGCGCAAGCGGACCGTCAGCGCTCTGGAAGACCTCGGTATCCCCGTAGAATGCTCCCATCACGAGGTGGCCCCCTCCCAGCAGGAAATCGACTTGAAATACCAGGATGCCCTGGTCATGGCGGATTTCGCCCAGTTGTATCGTTTTGTCGTCAAGGAGATCGCCCAGGACAGCGGCTATTACGCCACGTTTATGCCCAAGCCTTTGCTGCACGAAAACGGCTCCGGGATGCACATCCATATGTCGATAGCCGAAAACGGACGCAATCTCTTCTTCGACTCCTCCGATCAATACAACCTGTCGCAGTTGGCCCGTTATTTCATGGCGGGAATATTGACACATATCCGCGAAATGTGCCTGGTGACCAATCAATGGGTCAATTCGTACAAGCGGCTGGTTCCGGGTTACGAAGCCCCGGTGTATATTTCTTGGGGCCGGCGCAACCGGT
>JAQVRW010000260.1 GCA_028700875.1 Candidatus Zixiibacteriota bacterium
GGTGATCGAGGCGGCCAGGGCCGTGGCCATCCCGGCCGACCGGGAGATCATCCATGTCTTGCCGCAGGAATATATCATCGACGAGCAGACCGGGATCAAGGTCCCCGTCGGCATGTCCGGCGTCCGGTTGGAAACGGAAGTGCATATTGTGACGGCCGCGGCCACCGCGGTGCGAAACATCTACCGGGCGATCAACCGCTGTGAGTTGGAGGTGGAGGCGCTGGTTTTGGAGGCGCTGGCCTCCAGTTACGCGCTGGTGGGCGACGAGGAACAGGAGCTGGGTGTGGCCGTCATCGATATAGGCGGCTCCAAGACCGACATTGCGGTCTTCTTCGACGGTTCCATCCGACATACTTCGACCGTCCCGCTGGGCGGCAAGAACGTCACCAACGATATCGCCATCGGCCTGCGCACCCCCATCGACCAGGCGGATGATATCAAGATGGCCTATGGGGCGGCGATGCCGTCGATGGTCAATGCCGACGAGATGATTTCGGTGCCGGGGATCGGCGGCCGCGGAGCCAGGGAGATTTCCCGGCACGTGCTGGCATCGATCATCGGCCCCCGCATGGAAGAGATTTTCACGCTGGTGCAGCGCGAGGTCAAGAAAGCCAATTACCCGGACACGCTGGCGGCGGGAGTGGTGCTGACCGGCGGAGGATCGCTTCTGCTGGGATCGGTCGAGCTGGCCGAGCAGATTTTCGACATGCCGGTCAAGGTCGGTATTCCCCGGCGCTTCGAAGGATTGTCCGACATGATCGAATCTCCCATGCATGCGGTCGGCGTCGGCCTCATCCAGTACGGCCTCACGCATGCCGACGAGATGATGAAGAAAAGCAGGACGATGGGGATGTTCAAAAGAATGGAACAATGGTTCAATGATCATTTCTGATAAATGACTCAAGGAGGATGTCATGCCGTTTGAGTTTGCAGAGGAAAAAGGAACGCACGCAAAAATCAAAGTAGTCGGTGTCGGCGGCGCCGGCGGTAATGCCGTCAACCGCATGATCGATTCGGCGCTGTCCGGAGTGGAGTTTATCGCCATCAACACCGACGGCCAGGTGTTGGAACAGAACAAGGCCGCGGTCAAGGTGCAGATCGGCAAGATGCTGACCAAGGGCCTGGGGGCTGGGGCCAATCCCGAAATCGGCCGCCGGGCGGTCGAAGAAAACCCCGACGAGGTGGAAGTGGCGCTGGCCGGGGCCGACATGGTTTTCGTCACGGCCGGCATGGGCGGCGGCACCGGCACCGGCGCTGCCCCGGTGGTGGCCAAGATCGCCCGGGCGCAGGGAGCGCTGACGGTGGCCATCGTCACCAAGCCGTTTGAATTCGAAGGCAAGAAACGAACCACCCGGGCGGAAGAAGGCCTAGAGGAATTGCGCCGCCACGTGGATACCATGATCCTGATTCCCAACCAGCGGCTGCTGGCCATCGCCGACCGCAACACGCTGTTGACCGATGCCTTCGACATCGCCGACAACGTCCTGCATCAGGCGACCAAGGGGATATCCGATTTGATCACCGTCGCCGGCTTGATCAACTGCGATTTCGCCGATGTCAAGACGGTCATGATGGAGATGGGCGCGGCCCTGATGGGAACGGGCGAGGCGGAGGGCGAGGATCGCGCGGCCAAGGCCGCCCAACAAGCCATCGGCTCGCCGCTGTTGGAAAACGTCGCCATCGCCGGGGCCAAGGGCGTGTTGATCAACGTCACCGGCGGTCCCGACATGACGCTGTTCGACGTCAACGACGCCACCTCGCGGGTGTATGATTCCGCCGGGCCAGACGCCAATATCATCGTCGGCGCGGTTATCGACCCTGCTATGCATGGCCAGATCCGCGTGACCGTCATCGCCACCGGATTCGGGCCGACCCAGCCGGAACTGCCGCTGGCGGTGGAGCCGGTCAGGGAAATGGTGCGGAAGCCTGTTCCCGTGGACCTGTTCGATTCCGTCCCGAAACCGGAACCGGTGAGCAGAAAGTCGGCATTGGGTGACAACGGCGGCAGCCGCTCCGGAAGGCCCGTGGTGATGGCCGCGATGGATGATCTGCTGGCCGCGGTGGAAGTCTCCAGCACCGAGGACGACAGCACCGATCCGGTCGAGGATGAACCGGCCGTCACTTCGACCACGGCCGCGGTGATGGCGGAACAACCGGAAAACGACGACAATGGAGCCCGCCAGCCGCAGGTGATGTTTGCGCAGTTTGATGATGACGGTGATTTGCCGACCATCGTACCGGTGCACAACGGCAACGGCGGCAACGGGCACACGCATCGGCAGGTGCTCTTTGCCGACATGGATAACCTTGAGGTGCCGACCTTTATACGAAGACAGATGGAAGAGCTGTAGTAGGTTGACGAATGCACTTCCAATGCGTACCCCGCCTGCCTAACGGCATGACAACCTCCGGGCGGCGGGGTGCGCGACAAAACCTGCGGGCCGGATATGGCCCGGACGCTCTTTGAAATAGATAACGCGACGGCGGAAAGAAGGTCGGGCGCCTTGGCGCCTGACACATGGACCGTCACGGCGGCGCGGTATGCGCCGCGAGAATGAAAAGCAACCCGTGCATCTTTGTTACAGGGTCCCGCCGGAACGGATTTCCCCCCATTCCGGCGGGGTTTTTTATGGCCGCAAGACTTGCCCAATCGATGATTGTTTGTTAGACTGCGTCATTGCGGGGACATCAATGTCTTCCGTCACTGGAATGTCGTGATAGCATGTCATGGGACGAATACCGTTCAGGACTTCGGACGGGAGGGCGCTATATATGGGCGGCGGCCGGCGTGAAACGCATGTAGATTATACGAAGGAAAAACGTCCGTGGGCGTATCCTCTGGCCGTGCTGATCTTCGCCCTCGTTCTGCTTTCGCCCATACTCTATTACCACGCTCCGCAATACTATGGATCACCCGATATCCAGTATGTCAAGGCGAAGGTGCTGTCGGTTTCGAACGGCGATCTTTTCGGCGACCCGGTGACCGGTCGGCCGAATTTCCATCCGCCCTACTATCATCTCTTCCTGTCCCTGTTCACCCGTCTCGGAGTGGATATCGACATCCTCCTCTTTTTGGTTTCGGTCATAAACGTCTGCGCGCTGTTGGTGCTGGCCTATTTCGTGCTGGCGGTGCGGTTCGAAAAACGCACCGCCTTCATCTGCGCCCTGATGCTCCCGTTTATCATTCAATATATGGGGCCGGACAATATAGCCCTGGCTACGGCCTTCTATTTCTCGATTCCGTTCTTCCTGGGGGGACTTTTCTTCTATCTGCAACCGGAACCCTCCCCATGGCGTCCTGTGGCGACCGCCGTATTGTGGGGATGCGCCTTTCTGATCTCCCCGGTTTATGTCTTTTTGATTGGGTTCACTTTTGCCTATGAATCGTTCGTCAAACGGGCGTATCGGCGGTTTGCCATACTCACACTTGTCTTTCTGACGACGATAACGCCGTTTTTTATCCAGATGCACGCGGTACGTGTCGCCGGGATGGCCGATACGTCCACATTTGCCTTGTGGCGGGGAATCCCCGACGGGGCCTGGTTCAAAGCACTGGGCGGATCATTCCTGTTTCCTTCCGATGGGAACCGGCGGATTCTTCCGATGATACCGGCGGTCATCATCGTCATCTTGGGCATACTCGGAGCCGTCCGCAAACGGTCGGCGGGAGCTTTCCCGCTGATAGCCGCCTTGGCTTACCTTTTCACGGCTTACCATTTCAGCCTGCAATATGCGATACGGGTTCAGTTCTTTCTGTCTATATTCCTGGCGGCCGGGGCGATCGAATACCTGGGTTGGCGAAAAATCAAGAGGGTCGCGGCGATCTCTCTTGCGTCCGTCTGCATCATCCTCGGATCATACGAACATTTTGTCCAGACCAATGAATGGATAGACAACCGGGAAGCGCATCTGGCCGAGTATCAATCGTTCGGCGCGGGGTTCTGGGCCAATATGGGGAAATATCTCACTCCCGGCCAATATGTCGTTGTCACCGCCGCCACGTATCGGTATTTTATAATGCCGTATTTCCCGGCCCATGCCCTGGTGGCATATAAATCGGGCGACTATTACCAAATAAATGAAGCGCTCGCCGACTCGATGGGCAACGATTACAATGCCATGATGGCCAGCGCTGATATCGAAACCATCGAACGATATTGCCGGAAATATGGCATGCGAACGGCGGTCATGCACGTGCGGTACGAACAGAAATACCCGGTCTTTCAAACGATCGCGGCCGACTGGACGCTCGTCTATGAAGACGAGTATTTCAGGATATACCAATGGCCGGACTCGGCAGTTCAGTTCAACCCGTAAAGATCGTTACCCGAAATATTCAAGCGATAATTTGCCATCGGCCAAGCGGCCATAGCTGAAATTGCGGTAGAAGTCGCCGGTATTCAGATACACGCCCTTGCCCAACTGCTTGAACACCGGTTCATGCGTATGGGCGATAATCACCGCGTCGTATCCTTCGCTTAGTTTCTTCTCCGCAAATGTTTCATAATCCTTGAGAAAGTGTTGTTGTCGCCCGGAAGTATGATTGCGCGACCGCGATGACACGGCCTTGGCCAGGGGAATCCCGATATCGGGCGGAAGAAGGCGATACAAGGCTATCGCCACGCGGTTACGCAAGGGGAAGCGGACGAAGGCGCGGTATTTCCAATCGGCTGGCGACAGGCCATCGCCATGGATCAGAAACAATCGCCGCCCCTGCTCCGTCGCCTCCATGCTGTCGCCGTGAATGGCGATGCCGACCTCGCGGGACAGGAAATCTCCCAGCCAGAAATCATGGTTGCCGGTGATATAATGAATCGGAATGCCGGCTTCCACCAATGAAGCCAGTTTGAAAACCACCTTGAGGTGCTGTTTGGGGATGGCGTTTTTGTT
>JAQVRW010000261.1 GCA_028700875.1 Candidatus Zixiibacteriota bacterium
CTCCCCCAGGACGAGTTCCGCGGCGACCTCCAGACGATTCGGGTTCAGCTCGCCGGCGATTTCCCATATCCGGTTGCGATCCATGATCGTCGACTTCCTGCCCAGCCGATACTCATACCGCCGATACAAGGCATCGTAGCGGGCATGAAAATCGAAGGGAACCTCTTCCGCCAAGCTTATTAATATATCATCCGGCAAATGGAAATTCAACCCATCCCGGAACTTTTTCACCGGTAGTTTGCTTTCGGTCCGGAAATTGGCCGCCTGCCCCAGGGCGTGAACCCCGGCGTCGGTTCGCCCCGCGCCATAGAGGGTCGCCTTCCGCCCGGTCAATTTTTCGATAGCCGCCTCCAGCTCCCCCTGGACGGTCCGCAAGCGCGGTTGATATTGCCACCCGGAAAAAGCGCCGCCGTCATACTGAATCGTTATTTTGATATTCCGTTCGGTCATCTGATTATCCCCCGGGCGGAAATGACCAGAACCAGGGCCAGCGCCGTCAATCCGAAAACGACCCCATCCTGACGGCCGAAACGAAGCGGGTGAAGGGAACTGCGCGGATGGCCGCTCCGGTATCCGCGAGTTTCGATGGCCACCGACAGCTCATCGGCCCGCCGCAGGGCCGAGAAGAAAACCGGCAGAACCAGCGCGGTCGCCCGTTTCAATCGTCCACGGAGGCTCCGGGAGGCATCCATTCCCCGGATATGTTGGGCTTTACGGATCGTCTCGATCTCATCCGCCAGAACCGGGATGAACCGCAGGGCGATAAAGAGAATCATCCCGAGGTCATAGACCGGAACTTTCATCCGGCGCAACGGCTTTAGCAGCGAGACGATGCCTTCGGAAATAGCTACCGGCGAAGTGGTCAGCGACAATATGAATGTCGCCAGGACGAAGATCAATATCCGGGCCGAATACGCCAAGGCCATGGCCGCGCCGGTCTTTGTCACCGTGAGCGATCCGATCGAAAAGACGATTTCGGGGTCATCCCGGCCGGAAAACAACAGGTGAAAGAGAGCGGTAAACAGGATAAACCAGACAATCGGCCGCAGGTTGCGGGCAATCAGCCGCCATCCCAGGCGGCAGGAAAGCAACAACCCCAGCAAAACGGCAATCGAAATAAGGGAGAAGGCGACGGTCTTGCCGATCAGGGCGGCGACCATGACGACCAGCACCATAGTTATTTTCGTACGCGGATCGAGCCGATGAAGATAGGAATCCCCCGGACGATATTGACCCAAAAGAAATTGATTGCGATTATTCATAGGCCCTCAAGAGCGCCCGGAATATAACGCCGCTTTGTAAGGGGTGTCAATGACGTTTCAGGCGCTATTCCGGTCCAAAGGGCGTACGAGGATCGATTTGGCGACGGCGGCCTCCAGGCCTATTTCGGTCTGATCGACCTGAACCAGAAACGAGGGCAGCTTTTGGTGCAGATGGACGATCTGGCCGGGGTATATCCCCAATGAAAGCAACCGGTCGCTGATGGCATGGTCTTCCGTGCGGATAAACACGACCCGTCCCTGCGCGCCGGCATCGAGATCGAAGAGCGAGACGATCAGGGGCATGACCCGCCGGGTCTGTTCCCGGCAGCACTCGCCGGGCGGGATCATCCGGCCGTTGGGGCAACACGGGGGATGGCCCAAAAACGTGCAGACGGCGTCGGTGGCGTCGTCCTCGAGGAAATGCTCGAACCCGCAACCGATACGATGAGCTTCAGCGGCGGAGAAACCGAGCACGTCGTAAAACAACCGCTCGGCCAGCCGATGCCGCCGGACCAATTGTACGGCAACCTGCTCCCCGGCGTCAGTCAACACATAACCGTCGTCGGCCGGAACGATTTTGTTTTCCTTGATAAGCCGGTCATACGCCAATCGCATCTTTTCTTCCGGCTGGTCGTCGAAAAAATCAAAACGCGAAGTCTTTTCATGGATCAGCACCCAGAGCGTTTCCAGAATTTCGTCTGCGCGGTCATGATTTCTCATTCTTCCCTCCGAACATGGTCTTGAAGAAACCGGCTATTTTTTTGGTCGCCGGCGACGATACCACGGTCTTATATCCGCACCGGGGACAACAGATGAACTCGCAGTTGCTCTTCACCGGACAGCCAGCGCAGGTCGTTTTCAGCGACTCATCGAACTCGAATCCACACAACGCGCATTTCATAGGGTCACCTTCAGGCCGCGCAAAATCAGGTTCAGCACCGCGCCGATGAAAAAGGCGAAGGGGAAAATGAATGCCGTCATGGCCAGCGCGGTCTTGAGGCCCCGTTCTTTGATAATCACGAAGAAGTTGGCGATGCAGGGGACGAACAAGGTAATGATCACCAGCGATACGACAATCTGGATCGGGTCCAACGCGCCACCGCGGGCCAGGACGAACAACCCGGCGGCGCCGTAATCGCGTCTCAGGAATCCGATCAGAAACGGCCCGGCCACTTCTTTTGGCAACCCGATCACTCCGGTCATGACCGGCGCTAAAGCCGTCTCCAGCCGCGCCAGAAGGCCCGAATAATCGAGGAGAAAGAGGATCAACGTTCCCAGCGCAAAAAGCGGCACCGCTTCCTTGAGATACCACTCCACCCGGGCCATCGTTTTCAGGGCGATATTCGACAGTTGCGGCCTCCGGATGGGAGGGATTTCCAGAATGAAATCGGACCGTTTGCCGTGGGAGAGCAGCGAATAGAGTAACCCGACAAGGAAAAGAATGCCGATGACGGTGCCGGCCCAGATGAGCGTCGCCGCCGGCGACAGGCCGGCCAACATCCCCAAAATCACCCCCAGCTGGGCCGAACAGGGCACTCCCAGAGCCAAGAGCAATGTCACCAGCACCCGTTCCCGTTTGGTTTCCAGAATCCGGGTGGTCAACGTGGCCATGGTGTCGCAGCCGAGTCCCAGAATCATCGGCAACACCGCCTTGCCGTTCAAACCGATCAGCCGGAAAATGCGGTCCACCATGAACGCCAGCCGGGGCAGATAGCCGGTGTCTTCGAGAATGCCGAAGACGATAAAAAACGTTCCGACCACCGGCAACACGATGGCGACGGCATAGGTCAGGGCCATGGTGAACAACCCATAGGGGCCAACCAGCATGTCGCGGACAAAAGCCCAGGGGATGAAGGCAAAGATGTGCGCCAGGAACGGATTGATATAATTCCCAAAGACCGTGTTTTCCAGAAAAGTGACGCAGACCCCCGCCCCGAAAACGCCCACGAATTCATAGACGACCAGTAGAATCAGGACCAGAAGCGGGATTCCCCAGAGCGGATGCATTGCTATCCGGCCCAGCCAGTTTCGAAACCGTCCCGTGCCGTCGCCGGCGGTAGTCAGCACCTCCCGGACGATTCGGTCGGCCGCCGTCAGACGTTGACGGCTGATGACGTCCACCGGATCCTGCCCCAGCGCCACGCGACAATCATTCAGGACGGTCTCTATCCGGTCCCGATGGGAATCATCCATCATGGCCGGAAGATCATGCCCGCCGCTCCTCTGGCAAAGCATGGTCAGAGCGCGGGAGCGGGGTGAAACGTGGTCGGTCGGAAGAACGGCGGATATTCTTTCGACCGCATCCTCGATGACCGGGCCATAATCGATATGGATCGCGCCCCGCTGGATCGTCGTCAGCCCGCGTTTCAATCGGTCGATGCCGCGCTTCTGGATCGCCGCCGTCTCCGATACGCCGATTCCCAGCAGACGGGACAACCGCCGGGCGTCAATTTTGACCCCGCGGCTTTCGGCCTCATCGATCATATTCAGGTTAAGATGCACCGGGAAACCCATCTCGATCAACGGCAGGGTCAGCAGCAGACTGCGACGCAGGTTTTTGGCGTCGGCCACGTGGATAATCAGCGGATCATCCGTTTCCTCGATAATCCGGACGGTGACCCGTTCATCTTCGGAAGCCGCCTCAAGCGACAATATCCCCGGCGTATCGATCACTTCCGCCCCGTCGGCCCATCCCCTGGCGCGGCCCCGACTGATTTCCACGGTCGTACCCGGATAATTGGACACGGTCACATATTGGCCGGTCAACAGGGAGAAGATAACCGACTTGCCGACGTTGGGATTTCCGACCAGGATAATCCGTCGCGTGGCGCCGGGTGAGGAGGAGGTAGTCGGTACGATTGCTTTGTCCATTGCGGTCATATGCACTAAAAACGCTCTTTGTCCTGTAACCGTCCTCATCCGGGGAAGTGCCCGGCCGGGAATATTCCTTCGTTCTTTTTTACCGCCCGTATCGGCGGCAATATCAATATATCCATATCCATGAAGATACGCAACCGGAAGGGTCGGTCGCAAATATTATTACATTATGGGCTTATACAGTCTATTATAGACACGAAAAAACCCGCCCTTTGCGGGGCGGGTTTTTCCCGGGTTGGAACTACCCTATTTGAGAAGTATCATTTTTTGCGTCGTGGCATGACTGCCGCGGCTCAGGCGATAGAAATACATCCCCGAGGCGGCCGACTCTCCCCGTTCGTCGCGCCCGTCCCAGACGACCGAATACTGCCCGGGGGCTTCGTCGCGGTCGACCAAAGTCGCGACCTTCTGGCCCAGCACGTTAAACACCTCCAGCCGCGTGCGGTCCACCCGGGGACCGGCGCCGGGAGTTATCACGTAGGATATCCGCGTGACGGGATTGAACGGGTTGGGGTAATTCTGGTCGAGATGAATCTTGTAGGGCAGATTCGCAGTCGGGTTATGGCCGTCGGCGACGTCGGTCGGCAGGTCGCCGAAGAAGTTCATGATTTGATCGAAAACGAGGTTGCGGTCGATATAGTCGGCATCGCCGGCCATAATGGCCTCGAATCCGAAGGAGAAGAAGGCCATTTTATATGTGCCGGAATACAGCACCGCCGCTTTGAGGGCGGTTGAC
>JAQVRW010000262.1 GCA_028700875.1 Candidatus Zixiibacteriota bacterium
CCTTGGTCCTTGCCGACCGTGTTGATGTCGCCGTCAATGGTCTGGTCTCCGACCGCGACCGCTTGGCCGGCCAGATCAATGATGAGAAATCCAAGCTTACGGTTCTGCAGGAACAACACGCCGAAGTCGCCGCCCAATTGGAGGCCCGAACGGCAGAGGAAGATAAATTCCGGATGGCCAAGGAAATGCTAAACCCCTCGGAAGGCGAGGTGTTGTATAATGCGTCGAACGATCTCGTCCTGCGGCTGAGCGGTCTATCCTTCGACATCGGCAAAAGCGACATCAAAGACTCCCACGTCCCGCTGTTGGAAAAGGTTAAAACCATCATCGAAATGTTCCCGGAATCGAAACTGGCCGTCGAGGGCCATACCGACGCCACCGGCGACCCCAAAGCCAATGTTCAGTTATCCGAAAAACGGGCCTATGCCGTCATGCAGTATCTGCGGCAAAGTATGCTGTTGAGCGCCGACCGGATCAATGCCATCGGCTACGGTTCGGAAAAGCCGGTGGCCTCGAACGAGACCTCCGAAGGGCGGGCCAAAAACCGTCGGATCGATATCGTCATCATGAAGTAATTTCGCCCGCGAGGCTCGATTGCGGCGTTTTCGCCATTTTCGATGAATATACCCGCGGGAAGATTGGTATTGACAGAAAGGCCGCACCGCCCCTAATTGACCCGATACGGCCAAGGGAGAATATGATGAATTGTGTCGCCTGCAAGAATCCAATGGTGGTGCTGGAGCTGAACCAGGTGGAGATCGACTATTGCCTGTCCTGCCACGGCATCTGGCTGGATGCGGGCGAGTTGGAGGCATTACTGGATAATTCCGGCGAGGCCGCCCGTCTCCTTCAGGCGACTGCCGCCTTGGCCAAAGGAGAACCGGGCCGACGACGGTGCCCCATCTGCCGGAAACGGATGCTCGCGGCGAACACCCCGGCTCCGACCCCGGTGGAAATCGATTATTGCTCCCGGAACCATGGGTTATGGTTCGACCGAGGCGAATTGGAGGAAGTCGTCAAGTTCATTGAAGGCGGCGACACTGGAAAGATTCTCCATCTACTGCGAGACATGTTCAACAGAAAACAGTCAAGCAAAGGATAATATCATGGTTTTTGCGCTCCTTTTACTGGGCATCATCGTCGTGCTGGTTTTCATCGTGATCGGCATGTACAACGCCCTGATCCAGTTGCGCAACCAGGTCAAGAACGCCTGGTCGCAGATCGACGTGCAGCTCAAGCGGCGGCACGACCTGATACCCAACCTGGTGGAAACGGCCAAAGGGTACATGATGCACGAGCGGCAGACGCTGGAAAACATCACCGCCGCCCGCAGCCGGGCCATGCAGGCGGAATCGGTCGGCGACAAAGCCAAGGCCGAGGGTGAACTCAGCGGTGTCATGAGTAAGTTCTTCCTAGTCGTGGAAAATTACCCCGACCTGAAGGCCAACCAGAACTTCCTGGCCCTTCAGGAGGAGTTGACCTCGACTGAAAACAAAATCGCCTTTTCGCGGCAGGCGTACAACGATCAAGTGCTGTTCTATAACAACAAGATTCAGATGTTCCCGTCCAATATCATCGCCGGAATGTTCAGCTTCCAGCAAAGCGAATTCTTTCAGGTGGAGGACAAGGCTGAACGGGACGTTCCGAAAGTCAGTTTTTCCTGATCGCCCGGCGGCGACCGACAGAACGGTTAACCTATTGAACATGGCGGCGAGCGACGATGTGGGAACTCATTAAGCAGAACCAGCGCAAGTCATTCGTCCTGTTTATCCTGATGGGCGGCTGTCTGATTCTGTTGGGGTATTTGATCGGCTCCGCCTATGCCCCGCCCGATGGCGGCATAGCCGGGGTCGTGGTCGCACTGGCGATATGGATGGTCTTGTCACTCATCAGCTATTTCGGCGGCGATTCCATCATGCTCGGCGTCAGCGGCGCCAAAGAAATCACTCGCGACATGCATCCTCAGTTATATAACGTCGTCGAGGAAATGAAGATCGCCGGGAGCCTTCCAACCATGCCCAAGATTTACATCATCGACTCCCCCGCGCCCAACGCCTTCGCCACTGGTCGAAAACCAGAAACCGCCGCTATCGCCGTCACCGCCGGCCTTCTGGCGCGGGTCAACCGTGACGAGCTCCAGGGCGTGGTGGCCCACGAAATGTCCCACATCCTCAACCGGGATGTTCTTTACATGACCTTCGCCGGGGTCATGCTTGGTGCCATCGCCATCCTTTCGCAGGTGTTCCTCCGCGGTATGTGGTATTCCGGTCATTCCTCCAGCCGATACCGCTCCCGAAGCTCTTCCGGCCGAGGGCAGGGCCAGGCCATCATCATGATCGTTGCCCTTGTCTTTGCCATCCTGGCCCCGATTATGGCCCGTCTCCTGTACTTCGCGATCTCGCGTAAACGGGAATACTTGGCCGATGCCTCTGCCGCCCGGTTGACCCGGTATCCCGAAGGTTTGGCCTCGGCCCTTGAAAAGATCTCGGATTCCAAGGATGATCTTCCCTCTGCCAACGCCATAACGGCCCCCCTGTATATCGTCAACCCCCTTAAAAATAAGGGTATGAAGCTGTCGGATTTGACCAGCACGCACCCCCCTATCTCGCTACGGATCAAGATCCTCCGCGGCATGGCCTCCGGAGCCGGATACAACAATTATCAAAAAGCATTCAGCCGCGTCACCGGGCAACACTCGACGATCATTCCTTCTTCCGGTCTTAAAGACACCGAAACCGTACCGCTTCGCGCCGCCGGTACAACAGAGGCCGCGCCTCCAACCGCAAAAGACCAAAACCGCCAGGTCGGCGATCTCATCCGTGCCGTGAATCAGTTCCGCTTCTTGACCTGCACCTGCGGCCTTAAGATCAAGGTGCCGCCGGATTTCACTCAAGCGGCTTTCCCCTGCCCCGGCTGCGGCGCTTCCCTTGCCGTACCGGCTGTCGGTGCCGCCACGTTTGCCGCCGCCCTGCATTCCCTGACCGGTACGCCGAACCAAAAACGGACATCGTCGCAACGATAAGGCTGCCCGCCTTATTGTCGCCTGCTTGATCGCAGTACCCCTTATTCATGACATATGTCGCTGTATTTATGAGAGTATATCCGGCAGTCCCATCTGATTCTGCCGATCTGATAGTCGGGCATTACCGGTCAAGAACGCCAAATCTTTGCCTAAACTTGTTTTCCCGACTGAGTCAAGAAAGCACTTGACACTTTTGGATTTTTATCCTATCATTATTTTATAAAGGGGTGCAACATGTCCGCAGGAACACGAGCACACTCCTGCCACCCGTTTCTTGTATCAAAAGAGCACACAAAATTAATCGGGCAATCGGCCTTCATTGAGGCGGCCTGAGGCTAATATCGTCCTGCGTCACTATGGTTGCGTTCGGGGTATCCTTAGGTACAGGACGGTGAAATCCGGGAAAAGCCGGATTGCTTGGCATATGCCGGCCGGAGACGATTCCCTTCACGGCCGGGCGCGGCAGGAAGTAGTAGGTATATGCACAAAGTAATTGAAGGGGGGGCATTCTGTTGACATAATTGTCAAGGTTCCCAAGTCAACAACATGTGCGTTTACTTGAGGGAGGGTTATCCCGCTTTTTCACATCTCGCGCCGGTGACCTGGGTAAACAGGCGCATACAGGGGTGCAACATAAACATACAATAACGATTGTAGGGGGAATACCATGAAGAACGTTCTCGGGCTGTTTATGGTTGCAGGCATACTATGCCTCTTCGGGGCGGCCATGGCAGCAGATATCGATGTCAGCCAGCCCACCAATCTGACCGACAACGATCGCTTCGATCGCAATCCATCGGTCATTTATGACGGATCAGACTACTGGCTTTTCTACACCAAGGGCGACAACGGCGGCGTACGCGGTGTCGGGGGGTATGATCCCGACGCCGATTCGTACGTGGTTTATTATAAGACCGCCTCTTCACTTTCTGGATTGACGGCGGCGACCGAAACCAAGCTGGACCAATCAGAGACCGGTCGTCCCGTCGGCTTCGATCAGCGCGTGGTCTCGACCGTGCCTTTTGATGGCAAAATCTATGCCTTTGTCTCCAGCGGCCAATCCGGAACCGATCGCGGGCTGTACTACTACACGTACGACGGAGGATGGACCGGCCCGACTCAATTGATTGCCGACGGCGTCGCTCGAGGCGGCCATGTCAATGTCGCCTCCGACGGGATCCGGATCTACATCGTCTGGGAATCGTCCGATGGCTCCGCGGACTGTTACACCTGGGACGGAACAACGCTGAGCGCAAAGGTCAACATCAGCGCCGATAATCAACCCAAAGTCACCTTCAAGAATCTGGCCAAGGGCGGCAACCTGTATGTGGCCGGGATCGAGGACGGAACGGGCGATGTTGAAATCTATCTCGCCGAAGCGGCGCCGTTGCCCGTCTTCTCGCATCACTCCACTGCCATAGCCGGCGCCGGGCTATACGATCCTTGTATCTTCAACGATGGCACCGATCTGTATGTCGTAGTAGCGCCATATGTGCCGACCGATCGCCAGTACCTGATCCAAGCCAGGTTCGATTGGGTCAGTTCCACCTGGGCTTCTTCGCAGACTGTCTCATATGGCGGTTATGGCGCGACCGAATGGTGGGACTTCTGGCCGTGCGGATACTCCGATGCTTCGGGGCAATACGTTTTCTTCACCACCGAAGCGACTCTGTCCATTGGCAGCCCGACTCTCGGCGACGCCGAGATCGGATTTGTCAAGATGGATTGGGACCTCTCGCGCAATCACTACTTCTACATCCAAAACGGCGTCAGCCAGGCCAGTGCGGGAGATATCATCCATGTCGCTCCCGGCACCTATTGCGCATCGAATATTGTCGTGGCCAAGGGAA
>JAQVRW010000263.1 GCA_028700875.1 Candidatus Zixiibacteriota bacterium
CCAGACCCAGACGCCGCCATTGACGAAAATAGCCGATCAACCAAAATATCAATACTGGCAGGCCTAGCAGAGCCGCGGTTGGTTTTGTGAGAAACAACAAACCCGCGACCAAACCGGCGCCTGCCGCCCACCGATGGTTCTCCGTCTGATGATGCTGGAGTACCAGCAGCAACATGACCGCAATCAAGAATGAGGAGATGGTTTCGAGGGCCAGTATCCCGCAGGTGATCACGAGCGGAAGATAGAGTAGTTGAACAATCGCCGCGATGATGGCCGCCCGACGGTTGCGCCAGATGAGAAAAGCCGCCATCGCGAGGATAACCACGCTCAGCGAATCGATCACGGCGTTGAACCATCTCACCGCCTGGAAATCATTGCTCCATGGAAGTGTGAATATGGCCGCCATGATGGCCGGATAGACCGGCCCGGAATAGAACAGATACTTTTGGGCTTCGGCCAGCGTGGGAACCTGATAGTACAGCCAATCGATTTCTTCGCCCGCCAGGTACTGGCGATAATACTTTTGAAAATCCGCCGGAGTGGAAGCGCCCCGGGCGAACGAATCATCCCGGTCGACATATCCCAACAAGCCGATGGCGGCCGATGTGTAAATCCGGGCATCCCAGAAGACCGGCAGTTGTTTGCCTGCTTCGAGAAAAACGATCCGTGAAATCAGAGCGATCAGGAAGATGACGATCCAAAGACGCATCTGCGACCGCACCGATGCCGGTCGGGATATTACCCCTTCCTGTTCCGGAACCATTCGAGAGTCCTTTTCAACCCGTCTTCCAGGCCCACCTGCGGCTGCCACCGCAGGGTCGTCCGGATACGCTCGATATTCAACACGCGACGGCGGATATTGTCGATATCGCGCCGGTCGATATGCCGAACGTCAATCTCCCGCCCGTACAGGCGGGCCAAAATCATGATCAGTTCGATGATTTTGGTTTCGGTACCGGTGCCGAGGTTAAAGACCATGCCCTCCGCTTTGGGAGACAGTAGCGTCAACAGGGTGCCGTCCACGGCATCATCGACAAATGTGAAATCGCGCGTCTGCTGGCCGTCGCCGTGCACCTGCGGCGTTTCCCCGAGGGAAATGGAATCCATGAATTTGGACACCACTCCGCAGTATGGATTATTGGGATCCTGTTTGGGACCATAGACGTTGGAATAGCGAACCACAGCCACCGGAACGCCGTACGTCTCATAGAAGGCGTAGCAGTAGTTTTCCCCGGCCAGCTTGGAGACGGCGTATGGGGAAAAAGTCAATGGCCGTTCGTCTTCGCTGATCGGAATGATCCGGGGATTGCCATAGACCGAGGCCGATGATGTATACACCATCCGTTCCACCCCGTGCTCCCGGGCCGCCAGCAGCATGTTCAATGTCCCGCCGATATTGACGGCGTAGTCATCGCGGGGATTCTTGGTGGACACGATAATATTCCGCGCCGCCATATGGATCAGCAGGTCGGCGTTCTTGACCAGCCGGAAGACTAAAGCCTCATCGGTTACCGATCCTTTGACGAATTCGTATTCGATCCCCGGATCGATATTGTCCAGGGAACCAGTGCATAGGTCATCCAGCACGGTCACCTTTCCACCGCAGCGGGCCACCCGTTCGGTGACGTTGGAGCCGACAAATCCGGCCCCGCCGGTGATCAACACCCGTTTACCTTCGAAATTGAGATCGGTCATATCGTCATCTCCGCCATCTCAGTTTGAGGAAGATCAATGGTCGGACCAACCGCCACCAGTCCCGAAACGGTTTCATCTTGGAAAACTGTTTCGTCCCGCCCCTATAGTACACCGTGACCGGCGCCTCCACGACCCGGATGCGTGGCGAACGGACGGCCTTGTACAACAGGTAGACTTCCAGTTCATATCGGTCCAGCCAGTCTTGATCGAGATTGATATCGGGATCACCGAGGACCGAAAGAAAGAACGCCCGAAAACCATTGGTGCCATCGGTGATCTTTCGCCCGGACAAGACGGTGAACGCGGTCGAAAATAGTCGTGTCGTCACTTCCCGAAACAACGGTCCATTAACAGTTTTCCCGCCCGGCAGACGCCGTGAACCTTGCACGAAATCGGCTTGTCCCCCGCGTAGCGGGGCCAGCACCCCGCCCAATTCGCCGGCTTCATGCTGATCATCTCCGGACATGACGACGGCGATGGCGAATCCGTGCTCACGGCCATAATTCAGGCCACTGCGAATGGCCGCCCCGACACCCCGATTGGATTGGTGTCGGATCACCTCTCCCCCGGCCGCCCGGGCTTCATCGGAAGTGCCGTCGGTCGAAGCGTCATCCACGACCACAACCGCATCCACCTGCCGGCTGTTCAGCACCGCGGCTACCACCCGGCCGATCTTCCCGGCTTCATTGAAGGCGGGAAGAATGCACAGCGCGGCCGCCGGGCCGTCAGCCATGCCCTTCCGCCTTCTCTTCGATCTGTTTCAGGGAAAGATGTTCGCGGCGCAGATAATAAAACCCGACCAGGGTAATGACCAGATATTGCGTCGCATGCATCACCAGAGCGCAGGATAGCGCTTCTTCTTTGCCGATGCCGTATATCCCCAATGACAGCAACGTGCCGTAATGGTACACGCCGACGAAACCGGGCGACGCGGGCACCATGATCAGAATCGACACCACCACCAGGATGACGAACGAAGCCGTGAGCGGCAGATGCCAGCCGAACGCCAGCAGGACGAAGTAATTGGACAACCCCATGATGATCCAGATCATAAAGGTATGGAATGTCGTCCAGAAAACGCAGCGCCAGTCGCGCATGAAATCCATTCCCGTGGCAAACCGAGCGACAACCGCCTCGATCGTCGGCCGGGACCGGGCCGGAAATATCTTGAGGATCGCCTTGAGGACATGACTTTCGCGTTCGCCGCGGCTGCTGAGGTAGATGGCGAGGACCAATCCTACCATGGCGGTGATGATGGTCACGATCGCCCCCATTTTGATTTCCGGCATCATCTGCAGGGGGGATATGACCAGAACGATGCCGAAGATGATCAGCAAGGCCAGGAGGTCGAAAACGATCCGTTCCACGAAAATAGTCGCCAGCGACGCCGATTTGGACACATGTTCCCTTTCCGACAACGAATACGCTCGGACGAATTCCCCCAATCGAAAGGGAAGCACGTTGTTGGCCATAAAACCGATCATAGTGATCGAAAAGAGCCGGGAAAAGGATATCTTCTTGATGGGCCGAACCATATGATCCCAGCGAAACGCCCGGAAGACCATGGTCACCATGATTAGGATGATATTCGGGATTAACCACCAGTAGTTGGCTCCCTTGAGGGCGCCGCCCAGCGCCCGAAAATCCACTTTGTAAAAGAGATAGATCAGGAACCCGACCGATATCGCCAAACCGGCCAGTTGCATCAGGAGTTTTTTGGTTCGCTCGGTCATTGTTTTCCAGCCGTATCAAGACAAACCTTGAGGAAATGTTCCGCCGCGATATCCCAGTCGAACTGCGCCGCCCATTCCAGCCCCCCCTTCTCCAGTTGCCGACGACGGTCCGGATCGGACAACACCACGATGATCCGATCCGCCAATTGTTCGATATCGCCATAGGGATATAACAATCCGCTGACGCCGTCGCGCACGGAGTCCCGCAGGCCGGGGGAATCGGCGGCCACCACCGCGGTGCCGCAACTATTGGCTTCGATATTGGTCAACCCCCACCCCTCGCGAAGCGACGGATAGACCATCAAATGCGACCGGCACATGTATTCCACCTTGGTATCGCTGGAAACGAAACCGGTGAATTCCACGGCCTCCGCCAGGTGCAGTTCCTGCGCCTGACATTTCAACGCAGGCAGATAATCGCCGGTTCCGACAATCCTCAGCCGGGCATTCGGGATTTTCCTCCGGACCAACGCGAACGCGGCGATCAGGTGCTGGATCGATTTATATTTTTTTATTCGTCCAAGGTACAAGACCGACGGATAATCATATTTGGCGTAACCCTTACGATTGCCGTAGACCGAACGATCGAGGCCGCAGTGGATGACCGTGATATCCTTCTCGGCGATACCCCGCGATACCAAGTCGGCCATGGTGGATTCCGAAATGACGCAAAACCGTTTGCCCCGGTAGACCCGGCGCAGAGGACGCTCCATCAGGTAGATATAACTCCCCAAAACAAAGTTGATCTCCTCGAATACCGCCGTCGAAAATAGGTGCGGGATGACGACGATGGACGGCAGGTCGAGGTACCATGGCGTATAAAACGGAATCTTGTTGATGTCTTCCAGAAAAAGGTCAAACCGTTCCCGCCGCACCAGTCGCCGAATATGGAACGGGGCGATCAGGTTGAAATTGTATCGGTTGCCCGTGCGGATAATCCTGATTCCCTCGACCGTTTCCTCCCGCGCTCCGCCGGCGAAATTGGAGCAGAAAAGCGTGACCGTATGGCCCTTACGGACCAACCGTCGCAGGAGTTCCTCGAGATGCACCTCCGCCCCGCCGGACATGGGGTTTTTGAGGTCTTGCCAGTTAAGCGCCAGAATATTCACGATTGCGTATCCTATGATCCCGATCCGGGCGCCGGGATTGTCCCGGGTGGAGGATTATGTTCGATGCTTTCCAGCAGTCGCCGGGCATCAACGTCATTGGGATTGTCGACCAGCCACTTTTCCACGACCTGACGGAGATGGCCGGTGTCGCCGGCCTCATACAACAGTCGTGTGTATTCCCTGAACGCATCGGGAAACATGTCCTCAGAAAATCCGGCAGAAATAACAATTACCCCTTTTACTTTTTTTTCTGCGCATTGTAAAACAACAGAATTAACAATTTTTCCTGGAACCGCAATAATAGCCAAATCCACAGCTTCCC
>JAQVRW010000264.1 GCA_028700875.1 Candidatus Zixiibacteriota bacterium
CGGATATCATCGGGGCCGTGGCCAGGAAACATCCCTTGACTGTGGGAACCATCGATTCCACTCAGGGGACGCCCAAGATTACCGTCCAGTACCGTGAAACCGATTACGATTTTATCATGCGTCTGGCGGGTGAAAACGGGTTGTTCGGCCATTATGATGGTAAAGAATTCCGAGCGATGAAGGCGGCCTCCGGCAGTCCCGAGGAGTTGGTCTGGCGGGAATCTTTGGGAGTGTTTTCGCTGGGGCTGGGAACGGCTTCGGCCGAATTCACGGCCGACATCTATGATTACGTGCAGGACAAGACTTTTTCGCAGGATACCAAGTCGGTGCCGCAGCAGGCGGCATTGTCGCAACTGTCGAAGACTTCCCCCGATGCCTCCAAGACCATCTATAAGTCATCCGGGTATTCGACCTCGCCCAAGGCGGTGCCCGATGCACAGACGCTGGATCGCATCCTGAAAAACGACAAGGGGCAGGCTCTGGGGCGAATGATCACCTGCACCGGGCAGTCGATCATCCCGGCCGTCCAGACCGGGCATTGCGTGAAGGTCAAAGGGATGGGGAACATCGACGGCGTGTACTGGGTCCTGCGAATCAAACACGCGTTCGATGAAAGCGGCCAGTATCATAACAGTTTCGTCTGCACCCCGGTCGATATCGCCTATCCGCAGCAGAAGTCGAACCGCCCGGAGTTTGCCGATCTCCAAAGCGCGGTGGTGACGGACAACTACGACCCGGAGAAGCTGGGACGTATCAAAGTCAGGTTTCCCTGGACGGGAACCGGCGACTCTCTCTGGGTGCGGTTGACATGGCCGTATGCCGGAAAGGATCACGGCTGGTACAGCCTGCCGGAGATCGGCAGCGAGGTCTTGGTGGGATTTGAATGGGGGTCGCCCGATCTGCCGGTCGCGTTGGG
The DNA here is from genome assembly GCA_028700875.1 of Candidatus Zixiibacteriota bacterium. GTDB lineage: Bacteria > Zixibacteria > MSB-5A5 > GN15 > JAAZOE01 > JAAZOE01. The sequence continues at coordinate 917 of JAQVRW010000264.1, forward strand.
AGGATTGTACAACAAGACCGCCGCGCCGCCGTCGGCCGCCAGCGACAAAGACAACAACATCAAGCTGTTCCAAACCCGTTGCGGCAACCAGATCGTCATCGACGATGCCGACGGCAAGGAAAAGATCAGCATCGTCACCAAGGACGGCAGCAAGATGGTGATGGATGCGGCCGCGCCGTCGATCACGATCGAGACCAAAGGGGATATCACCCTGAAGGGGAAGGCTATCACGCTGGAAAGCCAGGCCGATATCAAGCTCAAGGCGGGGGGGAACATGAAACTCGAAGCGACCGCCAACATGGAAACCAAGGGGGGCGCCCAGTACAAGATCGAAGGGATGATGGTCGAGGTCAAAGGGACGCCGATAAAGCTGAATTGACGGATATATGGAATACTTAGCGTTGCCGTTTGTCTTGCGAGAGGGATATCTGGACCGGGTCGGCCTGCACGAATCCATCATGTATTCGGTGGGGTTGATTCTCAGCACCCGGCCGGGCACGTTGCCGTCCGATCCGGGCTTCGGCTGCGATATCTGGGACAAGGAATACTCGGACCTCTATACGGCCAACAAGGCGGACATGCGCTCCAGCCTCCGCAACGCGGTCGACAAATACGAGAAACGGCTCTACGACGTCACCGTCTCGCTGGTGGAAGTGGGCGAAGCCGGTCATGAATCGCTGGGGATGGGGGTTAAGGTCACCGGCAATTATCGCGACAACGGGGAAGAGAAGAAATTTGAAGCCACCTTTCATCTGGGCTGAGGGTACGCCCGGCCGAAAGGCGTAAGGGACTGGCGTGGAAAAATCCAAGACCAAAGAAAAAATATTCGCGGACATGCACCGCGAGCTGCGGGCGTGGAATGCGGACATTCCGGAATCGCCCGAACGGCTGGATCCCATCCTGCGGATCGTCCTCCAGATGTACGCCCATCAACTGGCGCAAATCGACGGGCGTATCGATCAGGTCTGGGAGGCGGCGGTCGGGTCGCTGATCAGGTCGCTCTGTCCGGAGGGAGTCCATTGGCCCGTGCCGGCGTTCACCGTGATGCGGTGTCAGGTGACCGACCCGGTGGTGGAGGTGGACACCCATACTAAGTTTTTCTATAAAGAACGGCGCGAGGGTGGACAGACCTTTTTCTTTTCGCCGCTGCGGAACGAAAAGCTGGTTGCGGCCCAGGTCCGCCATATGTTTCTGGCGGTCGACAACACCCTCGTGGACCTGTCGCCGCCGGCGGAGGGGACTTCGGCCTCGTATTCGCGACCGCGTCCCGCGTTCACTCCCGGCGGCAAGTACCGGCTGTATATCGGCATCGAACATCCCGGCCCGGCCGGTGATTTGGATCAAGCGACCGTGTTCATGATGGGGCCGCAGGACCTGTTGAAGCAGATGCGCTGGGCGCATTGGCACCCCGGGACCAAAAGCGGCGCTGTCGGTGAAGAGGGCTGTCGGTTCTGCCCCGGATTGTCGCCGGGATTGGAGCGGTTGTTTGCCGAGGGGCACGGCGCCGACTGGGGCGGGTTGCGCACCGGCTTGGATCTATTCCAGCCGCTGGAAGATAATTTCGTCGTTCTCCCTCCCCATTTCACCGGCCGTTGGGAGGCTGGACCGCCGGAAACGTCTCTGGAAACGCTCCTGTCCCGGCAGGGAATTACGATCAACTCGACATCCGGCCCGCTGTATTGGATTCGCCTGGACCTTCCTCCCGGAGGAGACAAGACCAAGTTTCAGTCGCCGTTTGAGATGTACCTGAACTGCTTTGTCGCCGTCAACAAAAGCGAATTGACTCTGTTCAAGCATACCGGCGGCAACCGCCTGGTGGAGGTGGAACTGCCGGACGAGATTGCCGACATTCTGGAGGTTACCAGCGTGGTGGATTCGGCCGGGCGGGAATATGTCGCCCGGCATCAGGCGGGGCTCGACCCCAATCATCGGTTCTACTCACCCGAGGAACGGAATGGGCGGCTGGTGTTGTGGTTCGATTTCACATCGCATCTGGAACTGCCCCCCGATTCGCTGACGATCAATTACGCCACCACCACGGGGGTGGCCGCCAATGCCATCGAGGCCGGCAGGATCACCGAGCTGTATGAAAGCCATCCCGGCATAACCTCGGTGGTCAATATCATTCCCACGGCCGGGGCGATACCGGCCAAGACCGCCCAGCAGATCATGACCGAGGTTTCGGCGCGTTTGCGGAATCGCGATCGGGCGCTGACTTTCGGCGAGATATCCCGCTGGGTGATGACCTTCGATCCCCGCATCAGAAGCGCCGTGTGCGAAAACGGCGTGGAACGCGCCCCTCGCGGGGTGCGGCGGTGTATCGTCGTCCGGGTCAACGTGGGCGAGGGACGCGTGTATTCCAACGATGAAGTTAGGTTGCTGCAAAGGCGACTGACCAGTTTTCTCAAGTCCCGCTCGGCCGTCAACACCCAGTATCGCGTGGAGATAACCAAGGGATGAGCCAGACCGCCGAACGAATCATGCCGGATTTATGCAACCGTCGGAATCCCATCCATTTTTCCACGGCGTTGAACTTGTTTCGGATATCGGGCGTGGACCTCGACCGGGTCAACATTCTGGCCATCGGTGAATACGAAAACTACAAAGGCGAAATCCTTAACCAGGAACCGGCTCCCGGCGCGGCCATAGGTCCGACCACCAGCATAACGCTGAACGTCGGTTATTTCAGCGCCGTGGACCGGATGCCCTACCAGTTTTTCTTCGGCCTCTTCGGCCGTCCGGCCGGGAACAACTGGGAAATGAATGCCCGGCATCTGATGGCCCCTTTCGATGCTTCCCGGATTCGGCATGAGGCGACGGCCCGTTTCCTGGAGTTGAAATACTGCAATTTCGGGATAGACCCCGAACATCTGGCCCGCTACCTGGGGCTGTTTGATTTCGTCCCGGCCGATTGGGGGCTGGAGCCATCGGAGGCTTATGTCTGGGCTTGCCTGCTGCCTGCTTTTCATGATTGGGCGGGAAACCCGGAACGGGTGGCGGCGCTCTTGCAGTTTTTCCTCGGGTATCGGTGCCGGATTGTCGAAAACATCCCGGCCGAGTTTCCCATCGGCCCCGAGATTCAATATCATCTCGGCTCCCTGTCGGGCCGGATGGGACACGAGACGGTCATGGGCCGCGCGTTTACCGAGTGCGATTCCACCTATCATGTGATCGTCAGCGGCGTCAGGCACGAGGAAGTCGTTCAATTCCTTCCGGGGGGAAAGAAACGAAAGCGGTTGGAATGGCTGCTGGATAAAACCATGCCGGGGCATCTGACCCGAATGATGACCATCGAGACCGACAGCAAAGCGATGGTGTTGGGGAAGGCCAATCAGGGCGCGTACCTGGGGTATTCGACTTGCTTATAGAGGATGATTTGCCTCTGGTGGATGTGAAGAGCGACGCAAAAATGATAAATCTTGACAAGCAGATTAAAGGGATATAACTTGCAAAGATTGCGATTGGGGCAAGATGATGAGTGACTTGCGCTTATATTCGGTCAACTGGCAGGATGGGATGCTTATCACGCAACGGCATCTCGTCGATCAGGAACGATATTTCGAGGATCTGGCCCGGTGGTATGCCCTCCGGATCGGAGATTACTATGGTTTGGTGCGGAAGTCCTTTTCGGGACAACCGGCGTTGAACCTGAATCTCGCGGTCAGCGGCAATCGCCTGCGGGTCGAGGTCGTGCGGTGTCAGGCGGTGACACCCGACGGCGTCTATATCGATATCGACGGCTCCGGACGGTATCCCGTGCGGGGCGAGGCGGAACTGACCGGGTCGGCCATGCCGGTGTATGTCGCGGTTGATCCGGGCGCCAAGAAGGCGGTCGGCGATCCCGATCCCGGCGAAGATCTGCCCCGGATGCCGTATCTGCAGAACAGCTATTCGGTCCATCTGGGCCAGGCGCCGAATCTGCCGGAGGGACGGTATCTTCAG
>JAQVRW010000265.1 GCA_028700875.1 Candidatus Zixiibacteriota bacterium
CCTGAGCACTATTAAGAGTACAATAGTGCCTACTACCCACTCCGCGCGACATAATCAAATCGGCCGGTTCTCTTACCCCGAAACTATACCAGTGATCCTTTTTCGCAAAAGTACTTCCCGTGTGGAGACGTATTTTTTCTCCATATTTGATATATTTGATAATTTTAGTGCCCTGTAATTCTTCCGGCGATTGCTGAACTGTCAGAAAATAGTTGTCAACCTCCCCCTCTCTTAATTCAAAAACACTTTTCCCTCTCGGTCTAAGAATAGCAGGCCTGAGAAACCTTGATTCGATACCGAATTTCTCAGCGACCTTCTTTTCGGGATAGAAAAATTCTTCCGCGCCTGTCGGTTTGCCCTCATTGACACTCCCCAACGAACTCAACGGGACAAGCATCTTCTCAATCTTGCTTAATACCTTGAAGTATATCTCCGGCCCCCGAATATAAATGCCCCATTTGCCCCCCATGTATTTCTTATTCTTGGTATCGTATCCCTCCTCCCATAATTCCTGCTGTCGACGAGGATATATTCTCAGATCATCATTTTCATAATAGGATGCATGACCCATTATTGTTCGTATCATGGCGTCGAATGCATCGCGGCGGCCGATTTCCTTCTCCCACATATTATCAGCCATGGGGACAAAATGGCGGAGCGGTTTCTTTAGATTTACGAAGCGCACGACATTTTGCCCCCTCACATCCTGCATGCTGTCTCCGGAAGCTTTTTCCAAGATCACGATGCAGGTATTGATATCTGCATCCTCAAACCAGCGTTCGACATTTGATTCTATGATGGCCACAATCTTATAATGCTCCAAAAAGTGCTGCTGTAGGCCTTTGCCGTAATCAGCATCCAGCCAAGAATTGGAGACGATAAAACCGAAATGGCCTCCATTGGCGAGGAACTTCGTCCCATGTACAAAGAAATAGGCATATATCCCCGCACGTTTGGATATATCCGCGAATATCTTGCCGTTTGAATCAGTCAGGGCCTTTCCGCGTAGCGAGCCCTTATAATTCCTGATATTATCCTGTATATCTTCGATCTGCAGATGCCGCGTGTAGGGCGGATTGCCGACAATGATATCAAACGTCTTTGGACGCTCAAAACTCCGTCCAATGTCTGACAAACCGCCAATCTGCACCGCCGGTGCATTTGATGGAACACCGAATTGCATAGTAACGGGCAGCAGGTCAAAGAAATCGCTTCGGATCACGCGGGGGTAATTCTCATTAGATCGCAAATCATTAATTGCAAGATTAATGGTGGCGAGGTGGGCAGGAAAACGAGAGATATCTATACCCCAAATATCCTTCAAAAGCTCTTCATGCGTCAATCGCTGGTTCATCAGCTTCTTTTGCTGGTAGCCGCGTACCAAAAACGTTCCCGCGCCGCACCCTGGGTCCAAAATCGTATCTGTTTCATGTCGCAACGTAAATTGAAGAATCAAGTCAACGATGTCGGGATTGGTAAAATATTGGCCAAGCAACCGTCGTTCATTTTCAGGAATGAGTTTTTCAAATATCCGACCCAAGATATCATATCCAATCTTGCTGAAATCATAACTTGCCAAAACGTTCACAATATCTTTGATCTCGCCGACAATGCTGTAATTTTCTGGAAATGCCATATGATCAATGAAATCTGTCGTATATATCGTCTGGTAATCGATTTTAAGAACCTCATCGAAGAAAGCCTGCAGTATCGTCCTCAAAAGCGAGCCTCTAGTAAGATCTTTGGGAATCTGCAGGGGATCTAGTCTGCGGATGGGTTGTATCGCGCTATAGAATAGTATTTTGCTGACCAAGAGGTATGCGGTTTGCCTGGCGGCCTTGTCATAGTCATCGCGCTGTTTTGAAAATGACCATCCTTGATCAAGGAACCACTTCCTGAGTTTCTTTACAAAATCCTTATCAGTATTTGCATTGTGCTCGACAATATCTCTATAGTGCCATGCGAGATTCTTAATTGCCGCCTGCAGACGCATGATCAAGATTTCATCAATAGCGTGGCGGGGTTCCGAAATCTGTCCTAAGGAGATTCCTATAAGATCTGAAAGGAAGCGTTCGAGGCCGCGACGAATATTGGTTATTACCGATCTATCGGCGATATCATCAGTATCTTCCGCATCCGATAGAGTATAGCGTTGAACAATCTGCTTTTCGAGCGATTCCAACTGGTTCGCCCGGGCCGTATTGAACAGGACCAATTCTCGAAAATTAGAAGTGGCGAAATAGGGAGCCTGCCGTCGGGTCGCCTTTTTGCGGGCAGGTTCGACCAATTCCTCTTCCTGGAACACATCAAGGAAGGCGGGGTTTTTCAATTCTATAACGCAAAGAATTTCTTCGGAATTAGCCGCTTTTCTAATAATTATGTCAGGCTGCTTTCTATCAGGGCCAGTCGTTTCCTGTTCGGCATATCCCAATGATAGGTTTTTTTGCGTGATTATATCATTTATCCACTCAACCATTTTCTGGTTGTTGGTCCGCTCAGTCCTATGAATGCCACTTGATGTCTTTTTTGCCATATATCATCGTGCAATTCTATTGGCGGCCATAAGTGCCATTCGGCAAGATATAATTACTTTAACACAGGGGCAATTGCATTTTTGGATCATTTCCCCGTGGTGGCCCCCCAATCCAGCGGACCGGTGGCCCCCCCCGCCGCGGCGGGGGGGGGCCTGCTTTCCTTACCCCGCCTCTCGCAAACCGCAAAATCAACACCAGTTTGATGGTGAATACGAGACCGCACCCCTTTATTAGATGAAACTATCAGGTTCTATACGTCTGGGTGTTGGGCAATGGTTTGTCATGCTGAGCGAAGCGAAGCATCTCGGCTCTTCATGGGCTGAGACCCTTCGCTTCACTCAGGGTGACAGGCAGGCTGGGTGGCCTGCCTTTACTGCGCGGGCAGGAATCCTTTCCTGCCCGTATTCGACGCGACCGTTTTGGCGTCAGGAAAAGATTCCTGACACCACCCGGAAAGGTATTACTTTGTATTACAAAATGGCCAAAAACACCAAAAATGACAAACCGAAACCATTTCCCGGCAAGTCAAAGCGCGCCATATTGTACCAGCGAAAAATTGCAGCTTTTCGGCTCCAAATCAGTAGAGGAATGCTATCGATTTTGCATCTCCCCCAGCTTGTCATACCCGCGAACTCAGGTATCCAGGGAAATCCCGCGAAGGATGGATTCCCGCTTGCCCCGGGAATGACAGCGTCGGGTGGCCCACCATTCATGGTGGGAAAAAGCGCACAACAACGGTGTTACGTCGATATTACAAAATGGCCAAAAACACAAATAATAACACGGCAAACCCATTTCCCGGCAATCCCAACGCGGTCATGCAAATACAACGAAATTTTGCGATTTTACGGCCGCGAATCAGTAGAAGAATGCCATCGATTTTGTGTTCTTCGTATCCCGAATCGGTTTTCGTCGCTGTGTCGTCGGCAGGTCCAAAGCTAAAAGGCCGGCGGGTGTACCGGCCTTTCGGATGAGAGGAGGGGATAAAGGCAAATACTGTGTATAGGGTCCTAAGGGTGCATTCGAATCAACGCTTGCGGTCGTCCTCCCGCTTGTCGTCGGGTTTGCCGACCTTGTCCGCGGCGTCTTTGCGTCCCGACAGGTCGATCATGCGCATCGATCCGGTATAGGCCACCGATGGCGCCTCGGCCGCTTTCATCAACCGCGCCGTGACTTCCCGAATCTGGTTGGCCGATTCCTCGATCACCTTCAACCGGGCCACGATATCCTCGGGCAGATTCTGGTTCTTCAGCATGAGTAGTTGAAGATTCCCCAGAAGCGCCGTGAGGGGATTGTTAATCTCGTGATTTATCGCCACCGCCAGCTCGATAATGGCGGTATCTCGTTCCGCTTTGATTTTGCTTTCCACTTCCGCGGGGGTCGCCCCGGCTCCGGCCTCGCCCGGATACGCCGCCAACGCCAGCACGGCCGCCAGCGCCCGGAGGAAATCATCGAAGTCGTGCAGCCGCACCTTGTCCAGCCGGATTCCGATCAGGGCGCCGAACTGCTTGCCGCCCACGTCGATCGGCAGGGTAAAGACGGCGCGGGCCGGCTGCCCGGCCAGTTCCATATAGGCGGCGGTCAGCTTGAAGTCTTTCCGGAGCATCGCCAGCAGGGTATCCTCGGTTTCCAGCAGGATTCGGCGATCCTCGTCATGGGCCGCCTCGACAGACTTGACCTTGACCTCGCCGGACTCGTCCCACAGAATCAGGGCACCGGCCGCGAGGTTGATATACTCCACCGCCGCCGCTAGCCCCTTCTGGGCCGCCAGTTCGATACCGATTCCGGCCGCGGCGGCGGTCGCGGCCTCGGCCAGCGCCCGGTACCGCAGTTCCTCTTTGTGAGACGAGTTTTCCATGACGATCACTTTTTGAGCAAACAATATGCCCCTCCCCAGGATAATACCGCCGGGGAGCGGTTGCAAGCGATGGTTGTTATCCGACAGGGAGATTTCCCCTCTAATACCGCCAGACAGGGCAATTATTCAGCGGTTTCTGATGAAAAAACGCCCTCGGCGGACCGGGGGGAACTTCGGACGGTATGAAGCTGTTTTCATATAAGTTGCACCTCCCGGCCGGATAGCGACTTGACAGACGGCTAAAAAAGTGTAACTTGGAAGTTTTTCCCGCTGGGAGGCGCGGATGACGGATGAGATGATTCACGACAACTGCGGTGTCTTTGGCATTTTCGGGGCGCAGAAGGCGGCCGAGCTGACCTACTTCGGTCTTTATGCCCTGCAGCACCGCGGGCAGGAATCGGCCGGAATCGTCACCTCCGACCATCATCGGCTCTATCTCTACAAGGGGATGGGGCAGGTA
>JAQVRW010000266.1 GCA_028700875.1 Candidatus Zixiibacteriota bacterium
TGGACCGTAACGAAACGCTGTTCTTCACGTTCGTAACACGGCACCTCAAAGAAATGCTGCCGATCGTCTATACGCCTACGGTCGGTGAGGCCTGTATGGAGATGTCGCACATCATCCGCCGGTATCGCGGCATCTATGTCTCCCCTAACACGGTCAACAATATCGAGAAGATGCTGGAGAACACCGGCCTGCCGAATATCTCCCTGATGGTGGCCACCGATGGCGAACGGATTCTGGGCCTGGGGGATCTGGGGGCCGACGGCATGGGCATTCCGGTGGGCAAGATCGCCCTCTACGTGGCCGCGGCCGGGATTCATCCGGCCTCCACCCTTCCCATTTGCATCGACGTCGGCACCAACAACGAACGCCTGCTGAACGACCCGTTGTATATCGGCGTGCGGCAACCGCGGCTGACCGGGCAGCCATATTATGACCTTATCGAGCGGTTCGTCCAGGGCGTCCGCCGGGTGTTTCCCAGGGCGCTTCTGCAATGGGAGGATTTCGGCCGTCAGCATGCATTCCCGCTGTTGGAGCGCTATAAAGACCGCCTTCTCAGTTTCAACGATGATATCCAGGGCACCGGCGCCACTGCCGCCGCGGCCCTCTGCACGGCGGCCAAGGTTCGCAATCGGTCGCTGGCCGATGATCGCATTGCTATCTATGGTTTCGGCCAGGCCGGCAGCGGGGTGGCCAACGCCATCGTCACCATGATGCACGAGCAGGGCGGCCTGTCCATCGAGGAAGCTCGGCGACGGATATATCCCATCGATATCAACGGCTTGCTTGTCGAAGGGATGAAGGCCGAAGACTATCAGGCAAATTTCCTTCAGCCCAAAGCCGCCATCGCCGACTGGCCGGTGTCGAAAGACCGCTCGCCCTCTCTGGCGGAAGTGGTCAAGCACGGCAAGATCACGGTCCTGATCGGCCTGTCCACGCAGACCGGCGCGTTCGATGACGCCCTGTTGAAGACGATGGCCGGCAATACCGACCGGCCGATTATCCTGGCCTTGTCCAACCCCACCAACCGCAGCGAAACCACCCCGGAGGCGGCGATGAAGGCCACCGGCGGCCGCGCGTTGGTAGCGACCGGCTCGCCGTATGCGCCATTCGCCGGCCCCGACGGCAAGATGATGGAAACATCGCAATGCAACAACCTGTACATGTTCCCCGGCATGGGTCTGGGCGCGATCGTGTGCCAGGCGACCAGAATCACCCATCGGATGTTCCATGCCGCCAGTTGCGCGGTATCCGACATGGTGACCGCCGACCAGCGGGCCAAGGGTATGCTGTTGCCGGAGTTGAACAACATCCGCGAGGCCTCGTTCACGGTGGCCTTGGCCGTGGCCAAGCAGGCGCGTGAGGACGGCTATGGGATGATCGTCAGCGACGACCATCTGGCCGAGCTGATCCGCAACGCCATGTGGACGCCGCATTACTATCCCTACCGCCACGTCAAAATGGATTGACCCCTCAGGCAATAAGCCTGTCAAAAACCTCAAATCTGTGCCCGGCCGATGTCCACATCGGCCGGGGGCAGTCTCCAGGGGGCAGATGTGGATCCGCCGAAGGCGGACCGCCCACAATTCCAGACCGCCCCGAGTAAATCACCATCATTCTTCTACTGATTCGTGGCCGAAAATCCGAATAAATTCGTCGGAATGGCATGGATGGCATGCGATTGTCGGGAAATGGGTTCGTTTCGTTATTTTTGATGTTTTGCGCCATTTCGCCACACGATGAGACACGGGTGCCCCGCTCCGCCGCGGCGGACGGTGGGATCCGGGTGCCCCGCCGTTCACGGTGGGTATTTGATGTTTGGGCAGGTCTTGATCCACCGAAGGTGGATTGTGACCTGCCCGTAGTGCTTTTCCGGGTGCCCCACCCGCCGAGGCGGGTGCTCCTGACTATTCCGGGTGCTCCGCTCCGCCCATGGCGGACGTTGGAGCCTCGGAACCGTCCGAATCCCCCCCGGCCTCCTTTAAGGTCGGGGAATCGATGAGCCGCTTCTTTGAATAGCGACCGTGCTTGAGCGAATTACGTGAGGATATCGCTTTGCCTTCTATCGACTTAGGCCCGGTCGACAGGCGCGCGTTTCGGCGATTGGCCCGGATTTGTTTCTTGCTTGTAGCCATGACGGGTATCCCTTTCCCTTTGTGATGAGTGCATCTACCAAAGGGTCCCCGTTCGTAATCACCATCATTCTGGTGTTGATCTTGTAGATCGGGAATCATAAGCGAGCCCCGCCACACCCCCTGCTAGGAAGGCAACCGGTCCGCATATAAAAATGGCAGCTGTCAGAAAGTGATTGCAGATTGTCTTGGAGAAATGCTACTTTTACACTACGTGGAATTTCAAAGAACCTTGGAAATAATGATTGAAATGAAACTACCGGAACCTATAGCCAGCGAGTTGCCGGTTGACTACGCCGACCGACTTGCTGCTTGGTATAGCAGCCAATCCAAGGTAGAAGACCGCAAGTCACTGGGCCAATATATGACCCCTGCCGGCGTTGCCCGGTTTATGGCGGCGCAAATAGTCAGCACGCGGGAAACGGTCCGATTACTTGACCCAGGTGCCGGCACTGGAATCTTGACGTGTGCCCTTTGCGAACGTCTAGTGGGAAAGAATTCAAAGGTGCGGAAGATTGATGCCGTCGCGTATGAACTGCATCCGCCTATGGCTCTTGTCTTGCATAAATCACTGAAGTATCTCGAAACTTTTCTCGCGGGACGGAATATTCAATTGTCATTCAAGATCGAAATAGCTGATTTCGTTCTTTCCCAGGCATCGGCCCTCAATGTTGAATCCCCTACACTTTTTGGAGGAGGCAGGGCCGAACCGTTTGATGTTGTGATTGCCAATCCGCCGTATTTCAAGATTGCGAAAAGCGATCCACGCGCCCAAGCCGCATCTGCTGTCGTATACGGCCAACCGAATATCTACGGGCTATTCATGGCCGTCTCTGCTTCTCTTCTTCGCGAAAAAGGTCAGCTGATTTTCATAACTCCACGGAGTTTCGCTTCAGGCCCATATTTCCAGCGTTTTCGAGAATGGTTCTTTGCAAGGATGCAGCCTCACTCTATCCACGTATTTGGTTCGAGGAGAGCCACGTTCCGGCGTGACGAGGTATTGCAGGAAAACGTTATTCTGGCGGCCAGACGGAAGCGGAATTGGAGCGTCCGTCCGATCCGATCACAACAGGTGACTATCAGCACGAGTGAGGGAATGAGTGACCTGCGACATCCTTCCAAATCCCGGGTTCCACTATCGCAGATACTTGTACAAAATAGTCATGGCATAGTATTACGAATTCCGGACATAAGTGAATCCGAAACGGTTCGTGAGATTGTTGACTGTTGGCAAGGGTCCCTTGCTACCTATGGCCTCTGGATTTCCACCGGACCGGTAGTTCCATTTCGAGCGACCGATTTACTCTCCGATAGCGGTGACATTATGACTTCACATGCGCCGCTTCTCTGGATGCAACATGTTGATACGATGAGTGTGACATGGCCTTTGCTGCATGTGCGTAAACCTCAATTCATCAAAAACGGGCCTGTAGCAAGGAAACTTCTCGTCCGCAACGACAACTATGTTCTGATACGGCGTTTTAGCGCCAAAGAACAACACCGCAGATTGACCGCAGCCCCGTATGAGCGAGGAACGCTACATGGAGAGGCGTTGGGTTTAGAGAATCACCTCAATTATCTCTACCGCCCTCATGGCAGTCTGTCGCCTGAGGAAACTTGGGGATTGGCAGCGTTGTTCAATAGTTTCTTGCTCGATGCCTATTTCCGCAGTATCAATGGCAATACCCAGGTTAGTGCCACGGAACTGCGACATATGCCGCTGCCGAGCCTAGACATCATTCGCGAAATCGGACGAAGAGCCCGAAAGGCATCCGAACTGCAACACGTGGACGAACTAATCGAAGAGGTGTTGCATGATCGTAGAATTCACTCATTAAGAGACAAACCCCATGACTAAGATCGAAGAAGCTCAAGATATCCTAAAATCGCTTGGATTACCGCCAGCACAACAAAACGATATTTCGGCGCTAACCTTGCTTGCGCTCTGTGGCGTAGGACCGAAGGATAGTTGGTCTTCGGCAACCCGGACAAGCCTGACGATTACGAAGGGCATAATGTCTTTCATTGAGACGAAATTCAAGAGGACTTACGCGCCAAACACCCGCGAGACCTTTCGCCGCCAGGTGCTTCACCAATTCGTTCAAGCCCAACTCGTAGATTATAATCCTGATGACCCCAGTATGCCGACGAATAGCCCTCGTGCTCACTACGCAATATCCAAGGCAGCTCTTTCTGCGATTCGTACATATGGTTCGGCCAAGTGGACAAAGGCTGCCGCTAAGTTCGTCTTTGATCAGGGGTCATTGTTTGAGTCATATCGCGTAACAAGAACAACGCGCGGTGTACCTGTGACGCTGCCGGATGGGAATATGGTCATGCTCTCGCCGGGAAAACACAATGCTCTGCAAGCCGGGATTATTAAGGAATTCGCGCCTCGATTCGTTCCCGGCGCAAAGGTTATCTACTTGGGCGATACCGAGAAGAAGAACCTCGTGGTAGATCAGAAGCTCGCGGCTAAGCTCCACATCCCAATTACTGAACATGATAAGTTACCCGATGTTATGTTGTATGACGCAAAGCAAGAGCGATTGGTTCTTGTGGAGGCAGTGACATCACACGGTCCAATGACTCCAACACGAGTTTATGAACTTCGACTGATGCTCTTAGGGTGCCCCGTGCGGCCGATATTCGTCACAGCGTTTCCGGATTTTGCGGAATACCGCAAGAACATAAAGGATATAGCATGGGAAACTGAGGTGTG
>JAQVRW010000267.1 GCA_028700875.1 Candidatus Zixiibacteriota bacterium
TTCAACCGAAGCCGAGCGATAGGTTTCAAAAACTGGTTTGAAGACCGGCAAAGCAAGAGGGGGGTGTCCAATCCGACCAGCATGTACCATACCCTCAGACATCTTCGATCGTTTTTCGCGTGGTTGGCCGGCCGGCCGGGGTACAAGTCGAAAATCGCGTATTCGGAGATAGAGTATCTGGCTTTGGACCGGAAACGGGTCCAAGAAGTCCATTCCCCTCACCCGGTCCGGTTTCCCTCGTTGGAATACGTCGTCCAGTTGGCGAATTCGATCAAGGTTGAAACCGAAATCGACCGGCGAGACCAAGCCTTAATAGCGTTCCTCCTTCTCAGTGGAATGCGGGATTCGGCCGCAGCCTCGCTTCCTTTGGGGTGTTTTGACCGGGGAAAATTAACTATCAACCATGACCCCTCAGAGGGGGTGAAGACCAAATTCGGCAAGGCATATTTAACCTGTTTGTTCCGATTCGATGATCAGCTTCTGGACTATGTCACGACTTGGGCTGAGTACTTGGAAAAGGATAAGCTCTTTTCGAGTACCGATCCGCTTTTCCCCCGTACTCGCGTGACCCAAGCGCCCGGGTCTTTATCCTTCTGCGCCGATGCCGTAGGACCGTTTTTCTGGAAAGGGGCCGGAAGCATTAGGGAAATCCTAAAATCCCGGGCAAAGGCGGCAGGACTGGAGTATTATCATCCTCATACATTCCGACATGCGACCGCGCACTTAGCAATCAGGGGATGCAATAGCCCTGAAGAAATGAAGGCAATCAGCCAGAATCTCGGCCATGAACAGGTCATGACAACCCTTATGACCTATGGGAACCTCGACTCACACAGGGTCGAGGAACTGATAGGGATGCTCGATTTTTCGCCAGAGAGTAGGGACCGTGCGGCCGTTTTGGAAGAAATGGAACGCGTGTTTTTAAAGGCGAAAAAGACCTTGACAAAAAGGTTTCCGTGATATATTATTATATAGGAGTATATGGATAAGCTGATAAAAGCGCTGGATGAATACCGGTTGGAACATCGGATCAGCCAGGAAAAACTGGCGAAGATTTTGGGGGTAACTTTCGTGACGGTGAACCGCTGGTTCAATGGCCACACCATCCCAAATAAAATCCAGCAGTATCATATCCGGAAATTGTTGTCTTCAAAGGGGCGTCGAAAATGAATTGCGTTATCTATGCCCGGGTGTCTTCCAAGGAACAAGAGAAAGAGGGGTTTTCGATCCCTGCCCAGCAGAAACTGCTTCGGGATTATGCCGTCAAACAGAAGTTCGATATCACCCGGGAATTTACCGACGTGGAGACGGCCAAGACTGCCGGTCGGACTCAGTTTGGAAAGATGGTGGAATATTTGAGAACACACCAAGACGCCAAGATCATCCTTGTAGAAAAAACAGATCGACTATATCGAAATTTCCGGGATAGCCTCCTGTTGGAGGACCTTAATGTTGCCATACATTTGGTTAAAGAAAATGAGATTATCAGTAAAGACAGCCAGTCGCATGCTAAATTTATTCATGGAATCAAGGTCCTGGTTGCCAAGAACTACATCGACAACCTTTCTGAGGAAGTCAAGAAAGGGATGCGAGAGAAGGCAGAGCAGGGGCAATGGCCCAATCAGGCCCCCTTGGGATATATCAACAACAAGATAACCCACCTTGTCGAAGTCGATCCCGAAAATGCATTACTCATAAGGCGGCTGTTTGAACTATACGCGACAGGGGCCCACTCCATTTCGACGGTAAGAGATGCAATTGATTCGGCCGGACTTAAAACCCGAACGGGCAAGAGGCTGGCCAAGAGCACGGTCGAGATGATCTTGCGAAATCCGTTTTACTATGGTGACTTTGTATGGAAGGGGCGTCATTACCAGGGAACTCATGACCCGCTCATTACTCGCGAACTGTTCGAGAAGGTCCAAGCAACTCTTCATAAGGCATGCAGGTCGAAATCGCATCGGCTTCATTTTGCGTTCACTGGCCTATTGCGATGTGCCAAGTGCGGGTGTCAAATGACTGCGGAAAAGCATAAAGGCCGTTATATTTACTATCGCTGTACCGGTAGCAGAGGGAAATGCGGTCAATCATATATTCGGGAGGAGGTCCTGGACGAAAAGTTGGCCGCAATCCTCCACGCTATACAGATCGACGAGAGCATATCCAAATGGATTATGCAGGCTTTGAAGGAAAGCCATGTCGAGGAAAAGACGTTCCGGGAAGCGGAACTCAAGCGGCTAAATCGTAGGCACGGAGACCTTCAGTGCCGGATTGACAAGGCTTACGAGGACCGGCTGGATGGCGTGATTGACGAAGCATACTGGCGCGATGTATCCGTAAAATGGAGAACGGAACAGGATGTGGTCAGAGGGCAAATCGAGCGGTTGCAGCAGGCGAACCAGAATTACCTCGAACAAGGTATGGAAATCTTAGAACTCGCCCAAAATGCGTATTCGCTATATGTTAGGCAAAACCTCTCAGAAAAGCGGCGTTTGCTGAATTGCGTACTTTCGAACTGCACTATCGACGGCCTAACTCTTTATCCCACATATAAAAAACCCTTCGATTTGATCGTCGAAGGACTCAAAACAATAAAAAAGCTCCCCCGGCTGGGATTGAACCAGCGACCCGCTGATTAACAGTCAGCTGCTCTACCGCTGAGCTACAGGGGAGTGAACTTTGTATATAACAAAAAACAGAGCCAAACGCTCCAAAAGCGACTCAATATAATAACCGATAGTCGCTTGTCAAGTCTGACCTAAGGTTTATCGACAGATTTTCCGCCCTTTTGACCGTGTCCCACGGGAATTCCGTATCTCGCTTTTCCCCTCTGTTGCCGGTGCGTGCAGGCCTGACCTTTCGGCTTCCGCGCCCAGCCGTATTCCCCAATCTCGGTTTTCTCTAATGCCGTCGGAAGACAGCCGATAGCGACATGAGCCACTGTCCCGTCAGCTCGTTTCCCCGCCGCCTATTCCGTGCGCTTCTTCATCGTCAATGGCCGGGCGGCGTCGGTTACCGCTCCGATCTTGGTGGCAAAACTGGTCCGGTTGGCGATATCCTCATCGGTAATGATATGGACATCCAGCAACCCGCCGGAACGGTACCCCGTCCGGATATAATTCATTTCCGCGAGGCAAAGGCTCCACCCCTCCAGCCAGTGAATTAGTTCGGTTCGCTGGGTCGGGGTGCCCCGGAAATGGACGATGAGATCGATATCGCTGCCCGGTCCGGCGGTGGCGTTCTTGGTACTCCCGAAAACATAGAGCCCCGCGACACCAAACCGCTCCGGATCCAACTCCGAGGCGATTCGTTCCACGACGGAGAAACGCCAGCGCCAATAGTCGTCCTTGCGCTGGCCCGGCATCTCGACCGTCACCGGGGGCGGTTCGATTTCCACCTGCGGCGGGGCCAGATATCCAACCGCCTGCTCCATTTCGGCGTTCATCAGAATCCGCAAGACCATGTCGCCGGTCGTCTGCGGGATATCGATCAACCGGACGGTGTCGGCCAGGGCGGCGAAATCCGGCAAAACCTGGGCCAGGATATTGGGCGATTGGGTCAAAAATTGATCGTTAAAAATCACGTTGCCGTCGTCGGGATACAGCGGCAGGTAGCGGATATTCGCTTCCACCAGGTCCTGGAAGAAATGGGTGCCGAACGACAGGTCGGGCAGGTAATTCCCCTTCTTGCGGGCGACCTCGATCAGCACCGCGGTGTTGTTGATGTCGGCGTAGGTGACATTGACCCCCAGCTTGATATCGCCGCGGCTGCCCCATCGCCCCGGCCCCATGAGGATAAACTGACGTTTGGGCAGGATCGTGTTTAACTGTCCCACGGCATGCCCGACGGCTATCAGTTCCTCCCGGCTGTCCAGCGCGGCATAGCGATCCGCGTCCACGTACACGATATGAGTGATATCGGGCACGCGTCCATTGGAGACATAGCGTCGGGCGGTGAAGATAACCTGCTCGGGAGGGATGTCTTTGGGAATCGGGGCCGGCTTGCTTTGATCGGAATAGCTTTGCGGGCGGCATTGTAGCAGATAAAAGTCGCGGCCGTCGGAGGCGAACTCGATATCCACCGGCGTGCCCAGCGTCTGTTCCAGCGTGGTGAGAATCGTGTACATCTGCTTGACGAACGAGGTATGGTCGATCAGGCCGCCGAAATTGGCCACCAGGGAATCATGTTCGAAATCGATATTCAAACCCATCGGCCGGCGGATATGATCGTCCTCCCAGATGGAGACGAGTTGGCCCACCCCCGGCAGATCGTTTCCGACTTCGCACAGAAACTCGCCGATGTCTATGCTCTCGAAGCTGTTGGTCTCAAGGTTGATGACATCGATCTTCTTGGGTGAATATCGGGCCACTTCGTCGGGCGTGATGTTGACCTTCAAGCGCGGTTGTCCCGGCGCCACCAGTACCGGGTAATCATCGCTGAGGCGGTCCACCGCGCGGGTACCCAGACCGGGAACCAGCCGGATGAGACCGTCTTTGCGCTTGATCCGGGGCGACCAGGAAAATTCGTTGTTGCTGAAAGCGACGCCGGCGTAGGTGGGCAGAAAGTACCGGCCGACCCGGCTTCCGACCACCTCTTGGATGATGATCCCCATTTCTTCGCCGAAATCCAGGAGTCCCCGTTCTGCACGATACTCGATCGGGTCGGCGGAGAAGGTGGAGGCATAGACCTCGGCGATGGCGTCCATGAGGGCATCCAGCTGCTGTTGTTTATTCCCGCGGTTGGCCAGAAACAGACTTTTGTACTTGCCTGAGAAGGCCGCGCCGGCCCGATCCTCCAGCAGGCTCGAACTGCGCACGATCAGCGGTTTATCGCCGAAATCGTCCAGG
>JAQVRW010000268.1 GCA_028700875.1 Candidatus Zixiibacteriota bacterium
GAAAATGGGCAGTTTATGATGAGAGGTTGCTGCATAAGATAGAAAAGACGTGCGACACCGAGGAGGGCTCATGAAATATCGCATGAATGGGAATTATCTGGAGTGGTGGGATGAGGACAATATTTATCTATCCCAATGGAGACCTGTCCTTTGCCAACGGGCAATTGGTACACGTGATGAGGAAGGAAAAAATCAATTCTGCTATGCTGGGTGTTCGGCGTTTGAATTAAGTGTATTTACCTTCGAAAAAAATCAGGGAGAGCATATTGATTTTGTGTATGAAAGAGGGGTTCACCTCTCCTGCGGTTCCGGCCGGACGATAAACTTGGAGGAAAAAATATGAGTAAAAATGGTGCGAAAGATTTTCCGGTGAAATTCCCATCACCGGACCAGGCAATAATATGAACCTATTTCTGAATGACAAAATTACTGTCGCCATTGAGCGTATCAAAGAATTTCTACCTAAAGAAGGTGGTTACTACTTGGCGTTTTCTGGCGGCAAGGATAGTCAGGCTATACACAAATTAACAGAGATGTCCGGAGTACCGTTTGATGCCCATTACAACATCACGACCGTTGACCCACCGGAACTTATCAGATTTATCAAAGACAAATATCCCAATGTGGCATTTGATAGACCAGAAAAAACGATGTGGCAGTTGATACCAAAACACCTCATGCCCCCGACACGAATTGCCAGGTATTGTTGCAACGAATTGAAAGAGCGTGGTGGTACTGGCAGATCGGTGATGACCGGAGTTCGTGCAGAAGAATCAAATAATCGTGCAAGGCGAGCCGCCACGATTAGGCCATGTAAGCGTAGGCATGGATGGATCGTCAATCCCATCATTGATTGGTCAGTGTCAGATGTATGGGAGTTCATCGAACTACATATTGGCTTCTGGTGCGAACTGTATGATCGGGGATGGAAACGGATTGGTTGTATCGGATGTCCCATGTCCAACGAACGTGAAAAACATTTGCGAGAATACCCTAAAATTAGAAGATCGTACATATTGGCCTTTGAACGCATGATTGAAGAAAGAATCAGGCAAAACAAGCCATATGAATGGACAACGGGTGAACAAGTTATGGATTGGTGGCTATCAGATGCAAGGAGAATACCAATAGATGAAAAACAAAAACAATTCATGTTTGAGCCGTAAGGTTATGAATCGCTACAAGGAGGAAATATGAATTATATTGATAAGTTGGACAAAAATATACATGACTGGAAGTGTAGAATGGATGGTGATGAGACATCGTTGGAAGAGTTTATTGAGGGAGAAATCCGTGCCGCGATCAGGGAATATGATGCGATGGTAAATGTTAAAAGTTACGAGGAAAACGAAGGGGATGATTGTCCGCCGATCATAGAAAGATTTAGTCGAAAACAAGCCCTTGCAGCATTCGGCGTGGATGACAAATGAGCAAGCGAAAATCGTTGACGTTGAGGGGAAAGATGCTCATTGAGGTCCGGGGAGTTTGGTATGGGACAAAGGTGGAGGATGCCGTAGATCGTATCCTCCGCCTCATCCGTGACGAGCAACGGAGGAAGTGCAAAAAATGTCTTGAACAGACGGTCGAGAATATCAAGGCAAGGGAGATGGAACGGATGGGAATGGACTCATCAAATAGTGATTTTTACAAAGGTATCAAATGAAACTCCACCTCCGGGGCTGGCAGATTCTCTTGCTGATCATGGCGCTCATGGTGTCGATCGGGATCAACGTCGGCGCCCTAGGCCGCGCGGTCGCTGACAGCATAGCGGGGAATCGTCAGATGGCGATCTCTCCGATTGCCCGTCCCGATCCGGAGATCTCCCACCAGGTGAACCAGACGGTCATCCGGGAGATCGAACGGGCGGCCTTCAGGTCCCGGGCATTGGCGATCTTGGCAGAGGATAAGAGCGCGATTGCCGATGCGATCTTCGAGCTTTCCCCTGAATATGGATTTCAGCCGGCGCAGATCATGGCTCTGGTGGAGATCGAGAGCGGCGGGGATCCCAGGGCCATCAGCCATACCGGCGATTACGGGCTGATGCAAGTAAACCTACATACCTGGCAGCGGGAGCTCGGGCTGGACCGGCACCGGATCTTGGAGACGAAGTACAACCTCCGATCCGGGCTCGAAATCCTGCGGAGATATCACCGGGAGGCCGGGGACTTCTGGATTGCGGTCCACCGTTACAACAATGGGTATCGCGGCACCGATCAGAAATATCTTCAAAAGGCGATAAGAGCAATCAGGAGAAGGCCATGAGTGGTCGATGTAAAATAATCCCAGATGCCGATCTGAAGGACATGCGGTTTTCAATCGCGGAGGCCGGGAACCTGCTGCACGTCCCGATTGCGATGATTAACTTCTGGATGGGTATCGGTGCTCTCGATCCGCAGGGGAAGACGAAGACGAAAAAAATGTCGCACAGCTATTTCACGCGGGAGGGGCTGGCTGATATCCTGGTACTGAAGGCACTTGTTATGAAGGCCGGGATCCGATCGTCGCGGTGCAAGGACAAGCCGAAGGACGGGAGCGTGGCATATACTTTCCAGGACATTGAGATCTTGGAAATATTGGTTCATCGGTCGAACGCGCTCCGGGCGATTGATATTCTGCTGAAAAAAGTATTCGAGGGAAAATAAAGAAGGGGCAAGATGATAAAAGAAAGAGTACCAAAATGCGGATATAATACATCTGAAAAACAAAAATACAGAGAAAAAATTTATAGAGAACTTTTAAAAGATATGAGGTTTGGATTAAAAAGAGATGAAAAAATATTTACTTTAGCGAGTTCGGATGGGGCTGAATTGCGGTATTTAGTAAAAGAGGATGATTACCCTGCAACCGAAAATCGCGCTGCGTTTTCTGTCAATAGGTGGCCTATCTATCAAGATCAAATAATGGTTTGTAATGACAATCCAGCCATCGTAGCTACACTAAAAAGAAAATATCCAGGAATAAAAACATATGGGGTCGATGTTTTTTCTGCGTTGAAAAAAATTGATACCGAAACCGATAAGCTGTTTGTCAATAATAAAGCGGAGTGTTATCGCGTAATGTGTTTTAATTTCGACCTCTGCGGAACAGCGGGTACTGCGGCTAAATTAGCAGAAAAAATCCACGACGAAGTCCCAGGTATTTTGTCTGATGATGCTCATGTAGCGTTTACGTTTTTAAATGGGCGAGATCAAAAAGGAAGCATTCCCTCTTATTATTTAAATGGAGGTATGGGGTTTTATTATAGGGCAAATATTATTATGCGGGCGCTCCAATACGGGAGGCAATGGCGTAAATATATAAGAAACCAATCATTTTATAGTCTGGATTATCGCGTTTATTTGCGAGATTATGGAAAATATTTGAGTGGAGGCAAACTGCCGATGGGATGGGTATTATTTATGATAAGACGAAGCGGATACCGAATCTCTTCGTATGCAAGCAGTTTCAATAAATATGGGGAGTCTGAATTGTTGTTAAAAAATGACTATTTCAACCCAAGACTGGATTACAAGCTTCTGGTTAACAGATGAGAAAAAAAAACATATATAGTGGTCGGCATGTCGCGGACCCGCTGGAACCGGAAGTCGTCCAGTAGACTTAACAAGGAGGAATGGCATGAAAATACTTGTTTTGCCGACGGTCGTTTTCAAGGAAATCAATGACGCGACGCGGGAGTTCTTCGACTTGCTCGCCGATCTAGGCGACATTGTAGGGGTGCCCAGGACAATCACCTCCGCGAATGATGGGAATCATCGAGGATCGGCAGCCCCCGGTCAGCCGTCGAACAGCAGGCATTATAAGAACCTGGCATGGGATTCCCGCAGCCATGATCTTACCGAACGGGAGAAGATCGCCATAATTGATTTCTCAAAGAGGAGTTTGGGCTCCGACTGGGATTTCATTCTGGAGAATGCGGGTACGGCGAACGAGCACTTCCATTGCGAATATGATCCGAAATAAAAATGAGCAATTCTAAGCCGGGCCGAACCGAAGAAAAAAGATTCATGGATACCGAATCATCGTTTTATCGTACCTCCAAACATGGGCGGGCTTTGCGCCCCATAAAGTGTTCGACGCCCATGCCTCCGAGACTCTCTCCCCGGAGGAACCGAACGGGGGGCCCGGCTTATTTACCCAGGTGGTAAAATCAATCAACCGATGGTGGGAATCAAGGGGGATATAAGATGAAAAACTTATGGATAATGACCTTTTGTATTTCGGCATGGTTTATTTATATTCTTGTCTGGCTCTTTGTATGTGAAATTTTAACTCTAGATAAGTTTGGAAACATTTTCGTTTGGCGGCATGTCAAAATAAACAAAATTATTTTTTACGAAGATGATCCATTGATCTGCTGGTATGAATGCCCGAAATGTAATGAAGATATTCTCGGAGAAAGTAAATATTGCTCGAATTGTGGGAGGAAAATATCGTGGTTTTATAGTGAAAAAGGTTATGAATATAACTATGATCGCCACCAATGGGAAAAAATACCAACGAAGGGAAAGATGATGAAATATATAATCCTGCCATGGTTCGGCGTATGGTGGGAGAAAGGCGGATATTTGTTTGTTAGGAGGCGCATAAATTGGAAAGGTAGATGGACGCCATTCTGCAAAGTTTATTTTCGTAAGACATATGAGAAATTATATTATAAGTCTAGTCGATAATTTTTCTTGACATATCGTCTTAAGCAGTTATAATCCGTGCGATGAATTATGAAAAAAAAGAAAAGCAATAAACTGAGGCGTTCTCTGAATCGGCAACAACTTAAATTCCTTCAAAAATACCTGATTTGTTTTAACGCTACCCAGGCCGCCATTCATG
>JAQVRW010000012.1 GCA_028700875.1 Candidatus Zixiibacteriota bacterium
ACGGCTTTTTCACGGGAGCAATAGAAAGAAATCGGCCGGGTTGCCCGTCCGTTTGCGGCGGCAGGAATTTTCCCTGCCGCCGACACGGTGTCCTTTTGTCGTTACTTCAACAACAGCATTTTCTTGGCCTGCGCCAGGCCATCCGTTTGCATCCGGTACAGATAGACGCCGGTAGGGACCGGCCGGCCGGAATCATCGGCCCCGTCCCATTCCGTTTGATATGACCCCGCCGGCTTTGTTTCATCGACCAGGGTCCGTACCGCCTGGCCCAGGATATTGAATATTTCGATTTTCACGTGGGCGCGGCGATCGAGCATATACTCGATGGTCGTGCCCGGATTGAACGGATTGGGGTAGTTGGCGCTCAGGCTGAATGAAGTCGGCCGGATTTCCTCGGCGTCATCGACGGCGGAAGGATTGTCCGGGGCAAGTTTCACGACATAGAAGTCAAAATCGCCGGCGCCGTAGGAGTTGGTTCTCCCGGCGATAATGTAGCCGCCATCAAATGTTTGCTTGATGCAATAGGAATATTCATAACGATCTCCGCCGATCGTCTTGGTCCAAAGGGTATCACCGTTGGCGTCGGTGCGAATGACATAGATGTCCTTCGGATCGAGGCCGCCGTTTCGATACATGTCTCCAGTCATGACGAACCCGCCGTCGGCCGTCTGGTCGAGGCCGTACCCCGAATTGTCTGCGGGATTCCGGTATCGTTTGGACCAAAGCGTATCGCCCAGGGTATCCAACCGCAGAAGCCAGAAATCATCGTTTTCGGGGGGATTGTAACCCCGGTCGCCGAAAGCCATGTAACCGCCTTCAGGCAGCTCCAATATCCCCCACCCGGCGCCGGTGCCGCCATAGCCTTTTCTCCACGCGATGTTGCCGAGTTTGTCGATTTTGACGATATAGATGGCGCCGGCGGAGCCGACGGCGATGGCCCCGCTATCCGACGTGGCGATCACGCGGTTCAGATCCTGGGTCCCCGGTATATCAAGAAGGACATGGTTGGTTTTAACTCCGAGAGGATCGGTCCTCACGATATTGATGCCCCAGTCATACTCCTCTTGGGATTCGGAATAATAATAGGAGTAACCAACCATGATGAATCCACCGTCGAGCGTTTGGCATACATCAAAGCCATAGTCCGTCGTGGTGTCGTAATCATAGTTGTTATCCCACACGAGATTGCCCCAACTATCCAACTTCATAAGATAGAAATCGGCACCTGTGACCCCAAATTGCCCTATGCCGTACCCGGCGACTATCAAACCGCCATCGCTGGTTTCCTTGGCGCTACAGGCATCGGTTTCATGTCCTTCTGTTCCAAAAGTTCGGCTCCAGACCGAATCTCCGTCCTGTCTCAGCTTGACGATATAGGCGTGCCGATAGCCATCCGTCGTCGTGCCGGTGTACCCCGTGATCACATATCCGCTATCCGAGGTTTCTTCCACATGCCAGGGCCATTCGTAACTGGTGCCGCCGAACGTGCGGGTCCAGAGCACATCCGGGGGTCCCGCCCAAAGCGGGATTACTCCGAGAACCATAAGGATAACCGCAATAGTAATAGAACGCATTATCGCCCTCCTCGGGTAACGGGTTTCCATCAATAATACCCTGTCGGGTACTGACTACATTTTCGTAAAGCGGGCCGCGTTGTCCAACCCATAGAAGACTATCTGCTTATAAACAAAATAATCTGTTGCCGTTTGTCAAGGCGAAGTCTCGGCCGGTTGGGTAAACCACCCGGCGGGTGGCCCGTCCAAACTTGTTTGGACGGGAAAAGCCATGGCGCCCGGCCGATGTTGATCCGTACTCTACGGGGTCCCCCGGTAAATAATAGTCCTTTTCGGCCGATTTTACCCTTGACAGGTTATGAGCATATGCTTATAATGGTTCAGGAAGACTATGGAGGAACAGCAATGCCGCGACCACGTTGTCTCAGACGAGTCCATCGCCTGCCGGGGGCCGTGTATTTCAAACCCAGGGGAATTCCCCTGGTCGATTTGGAAGAGGTTGGTCTTGCCCTGGATGAGTTCGAAGCCATCCGGCTGGCCGATCTGCAGGGATTGTACCAAGATCAGGCGGCCGAGCAGATGGGGATTTCTCGCCCGACGTTCGGACGGATCATCGAGGCGGCCCGGCGCAAGGTGGCCGACGCGTTGTATCACGGCAAAGCGCTTCGTATTGAAGGAGGTGAGATCATTATGGCTTCCAAACGGATGTTTCGATGCAGCGACTGCCAGCATGCCTGGGAGGTTCCTTTCGGGACCGGCCGACCGGCGGCGTGTCCGCAGTGTCAGTCGAAGAATCTTCACCGTGCCGAGGAAGAGCGCGGTCAGGCGCGCAGTTCCGGGGCCGGATGCGGGCGCAGACTGCGTCGCGGCAAGAAAGAGTAACCTTCTCCGCCTTTGGGGGGCGCCGATTATGATTCCGAGCCGCCCCGAATGGGTCGGGACAAACAACAGGAGACAAGTATGAAAATCGCCATCGCCAGCGATGACGGCAAAACGATCGCTTCGCATTTCGGACGCTGCCGGGGATTCGTTGTGTGCACTATCGAGGACGGCAGTATCACCGGCCGTGACTTTCGCCCCAATTCATCCACGCACCATATGGGGCTTCACCACGGGGAAGACCACGCCGTCCATTCCCACGGCCCGATCATCGCCGCCCTGACCGACTGCACGGCCGTCATCACCCACGGTATGGGCCGTCGCGCCCTGGATGATTTAACCAGGGCCGGGATAAACGTCTTCGTCACCGAGGAAACCGACGTTGATCGTGCGGGGGGGTTGTTCGTTGAAGGGAAGTTGGTGCATCGGCCGGACCTGAGTTGCGGCCATCATCAGCACGGGCAAGGCGGCTGCGGCGGACATTGACCGCCGTGGCTCTGAATTCCAATACCGGGGGACATGGGTATGGATACCGAAGCCGATCCCGATTCGCCTGCCGATGTGCAAAGGCTGGCCCATCCGTTTTGCGTGGCCTGCAGCGATGAGAATCCCGACGGTTTTCATCTGAAGTTCGCGCAGATCGACCAGCGCACGGTCGAGGCCGAATTCTCCTGTCAGGGCGCCTATGAGGGATACCCCGGCAGGCTGCATGGCGGTGTCATCGCCCTGTTGATCGACAGTGCCATGACCAATTGCTTGTTCGCCCTGGGCAGCGTTGCCATCACGGCGGAGTTGAATCTCCGTTATCTGGAACCAATCCTGACCGCTTGTCCGGCAACGGTCCGCGCCCGGCAGATTCGCACCGCGCACGGCCTGCATTATCTGGAAGCCGAGGTTATTCAGGAGGGGAAGACCAAAGTCGCGGCGACCGGTACGTTTATGGACGTGCGCGATTAATATGCCCGACTGCCCGGTTTACCGGCTCCGCTGCGCCGTGGCGGTCATTTTCATAGGGGGGTGATTTGCGTGTCGATCCGGGAAAACAGAAAATACAGCACCCCAGCCTTCAGACTTGTAGCCTATCCATCGGGCGGATTTATTTTTTGGCCGATGGCGTTTCCCTGAGTTCACGGTATCGATGCCACGACGCTTCTCAGCCATAATCACCGAGACCCACCGGTCGTCCAAACTTGTTTGGACGGGAACGAGGTACTCCAGCCTTGAGGTTGGGGAAGGTTTTATAGATCGGAAAGACCCCATCCCCGGAGGGGATGGGGCACCCAGTTTATCTTTCTCGGCCGTCATCATTTGGACCCACCCGTCGTCCACCTGCGGCGGACTCTGGGTGGGCTGCAAATACTATCGTCCACCTGTGGCGGGCTTCGACGCGGTACTGGTTTACTCCCCTTGATAAATCGGTCGAATTTGTGTACCTTCACCGGCGTATAGAAAAGGCTCCGGTGGGGATTGGCCCTGGCCGGGCAAAGTATAGGAGTACAAACGCGATGATTATCAACGGCAGAGAGTATAAACCGTTTGTCTCGGCATTCAACCCCGCGCCGCAAACCGGCCGATTCATCGGCCGCAAGGTGGCCGAACATATCCCTCATCGGAAGAACAAAGTAACCACCCTCGACGCGGTCATGGAGGTGATTCGCGACGGCGATACCATTTCCTACCCGCATTACTATCGCACCGGCGATGTCGGTCTTAAAATGATCGTCGAGAAACTCCGCGAGAAACGGAAAAAGGGGATAATCGTCTACGGCAACGCCTTCTTCGATCATGTCGATCCATGGCTGATGGAAGCCGCGCGCGACGGCGTTATCGGCGGCTTCTACGGCAACCCGTATCGGGTGTTGGGCGACCATATCATCAAAGGCGAGGTTCTTCCCTGGGTGACCGTCGGGTTTTCCCATGGAGACAGGGTGCGGAAACTGCAAACCGGCGAGGTGCGGATCAAGGTCGCGTTCGGGCCGGTGCCAATGGCCGACCGGTATGGCAACGCCAACGGCCTTCTGGGCAAGCCGGAAGAGTTGTGCGGTCCGATAGGGCTGTTCGCGGCCGACGCCGAATTCGCCGACTATGTCTGCCTTCTGGCCGGGACGGTCAGCGACATGCTCATCATGCCGACGCCGATCTCGATGGAGCAAGTTGATTTTGTCGTCCCGGTGCTCTGCGCCGGGCAAAATTCTGGTATCGGCTCAGGCACGCTGGATATCAATAAGGCGAAAGCAAACCCGTTCAACGCCCAGGTCGCCGACAATGTCACCAAAGTGATGAAAGCCTCCGGGGTGATCAAAGACAATTTTGCCTTCCAGGTCGGCAGCGGGGCCGGGTTGGTCGTCCTGGACAACATCCGCGCCATTCTCAAAGAAATGAAGATCAAGGCCAATTTCACCATCGGCGGGATCACCTCGCTGCATGTCGACATGCTCGATGAGGGGACCGTGCGGCACCTGATGCACGGCCAGTTGTTCGAGCCGTCGCCGCGCGTGTTCGCCTCGATGCTCGAAAATCCCCATCATCACGAGATCACGGCCTCTTATTATGCTTCCGTGGCCAACAAGGAGGCGGCGGTGAACATGCTCGATCTGGCGGTGTTGTCGGCGCTCGAGGTCGATTTGGGATTCAACGTCAACACGGTCTGCGCCGGAGGACGGATCGTCGGCGGGATCGGCGGGGGGCAGGATGTCGCCGCCGGGGCCGACCTGACGATCATTTTTCTGCCGCTGGCCACCGGCAAGAACGGCAAGGGATTCCCCAAGGTGGTGGACAAGGTGTATACCCGGACCACCCCCGGCGAGGTAATCGATGTTATCGTGACCGAAGAGTACGTGGCGGTCAACCCGGCCGGCACATCAAGCTACAAGGATACCCTTCTGGCCAATGGCGCCTCGGCCGGATTGAAGATGGTTTCAATCGAGGAATTGCATCAAAAGTCGGTCGATGCGGCCATGGCCTACGGCTCCATCCCGCCGACTCAGGAGGCGACCGGCGATATCGTCCATGCCATCGAGTGGCGCGACGGCACGCTCCTGGACGTCATCCGCAAGACCCAATAATCCCCTTATGATTCGGGCCCGGCATAATGCCGGGCCCGAATCATCTCGCAGGTAATCGGGCTGAAAACGGCGTTCCCGGGCTTACCAGCAGATCGGCGCCGGTCCGCCTCGGAAGAGGTAATTCACCAGATAGACCATATCGCTGACGTTGACCTTGCCGTCGTTATTGCAGTCGGCGGCGTCCATAATCGGCGGCGGCGCCCCACCCCGGAAAATATAGGCAACGGTGAAGACCGCGTCGGCAATGTTCACGTGGCCGTCGCCGTTGGCGTCTCCGCAGATGAATTCACAAACGTCGCCTTCGCCGTCACCGTCGGCGTCGGCCTGGTCGGGATTGTACATGGTCGGGCAATTGTCCACGTCGCCACAGACGCCGTCATTGTCAATGTCATTCTGGGCGTCGAAGGGGCACGGATCGCAGGCGTCTCCGGGACCATCGGCATCGGAGTCGAGTTGGTCCGGATTAGCCACGGTCGGGCAGTTGTCACACACATCGCCGCGGCCATCGCTGTCGGTATCCAATTGATTCTGATTGGTCACTGTCGGGCAGTTGTCGCAGGCGTTGCCATAGGTGTCACCGTCGGAATTCAGCTGAGTGGGGTTGGCCACCGACGGGCAGTTATCACAGGCGTCGCCTTTTCCGTCAGCGTCGGTATCGGTTTGAGTGGGATTGGATGTCGTGGGACAGTTGTCGCACGCGTCGCCGAAGGTGTCACTATCGGAGTTCAGCTGGTTGGCATTGGAGACAGTCGGGCAGTTGTCGCAGACGTCACCTTTTCCGTCGCTGTCGAGGTCGGTCTGTTCAAAATTGGCCATCGACGGGCAGTTGTCGCAGGCATTGCCGAACCCGTCGCCATCGCTATCCGTCTGCGTCGGATTGGAAATCGTCGGGCAGTTGTCGCAAAGGTTGCCTTTTCCATCGCCGTCGGAGTCGGCCTGGTCAGGATTCGAAACCGTCGAGCAGTTATCGCAGGCGTCGCCCTTTCCGTCACCGTCGGTATCCAATTGATTCTGGTTGGTTACCGTGGGACAGTTGTCGCAGGCGTTGCCGTACGTGTCGCCGTCAGAGTTTTGCTGATCCGGGTTCGACGTGGCCGGACAGTTGTCGCAGACGTCGCCCTTTCCGTCGCCGTCGCCATCGACCTGATCCGGATTGGCCGTCGTCGGGCAGTTATCGATCGGGCAGGTGTTGGCCGTATATCCCGGATTACCGAACCCGTCGCCGTCGGTGTCCGTACAGGGATCGCACGCATCACCGATCCCGTCACCGTCGGCGTCACTCTGGGTGGCGTTCGGCGTGGCGGGGCAGTTGTCACACAGGTCGCCCCGCCCGTCACCGTCACCGTCGGTCTGGTCTTGGTTGGTCAAGGTGGGGCAGTTGTCGCAAGCGTCACCGAAAGTGTCGGCGTCGGAATTCAGCTGGTTGGCGTTGGCTACGGTCGGGCAGTTATCGCAGACGTTGCCCTTTCCGTCGCCGTCGGTGTCGGCCTGGTCGGCATTCGGCGTGGTCGGACAATTGTCGCAGACATCGCCCTTTCCATCGCCGTCGGTGTCGGTCTGATTGGCATTCGATGTGGTCGGGCAGTTGTCGCAAACGTCGCCGACCCCGTCGGCGTCGGTGTCTTGTTGGTTCTGGTTGGCAACGGTCGGGCAGTTGTCGCAAGCATCGCCAAAGGTATCCCCATCGGTATTAAGCTGGTCGGGATTATACACGCTGGGGCAATTATCATCGGGACACGCGTTCTCGGCATGGCCGGGATCGCCATAATGGTCATGATCGGCGTCATAGGGACAATTGAGAATAACCGGCCAGCAGTAGGGTCCTTCGAACTCGGGCAAGTACGGCATGGCGCCGGCCGTGATATCAACAAACATCCAGTCCCCCCCCGGCGGCACGAAAGCCGAATCGACACAAATGGTCCCGACCGGTCCGGAGGTGCCGACATCGGTGGGGGTAAAGTGGAATGCGGCTACCGGCTCCAGGGGGCCGGCCAGAAGGCCGTTATACATGGCAGTGCCGCCGATCAGAAAGGTGTCGGATTCGAGGCCATCGGTGTTCTTGTCGCTGACCAGCAGGCCGCCCATGTCCCAGATTGTTGCCGGGGGATCCATTCGGCCGCCGGAGACTACGGTCAGAAACCCGCCGGATCCCGCCGGCGTGTGGGCGAGACTGTAGCCGTCGGCCTGGAGCAACCACGTCCATGAAGCATGCTCGGGAGAATAGATTCTGAATCCGAGTTGCATACCTCCCAGCGTGGAGTCGTTCATGAAGTAGACACGGAAGGTATAATTGTTGCCGATGACGGCGGTGTCCACGGGCGTGGTCAACCCCTGGCGGGTCAGGTCGATAGCCACCTGGCTATCCCCAACCGCCTCCGCGGCAAACGCAAGAGCGATGAATACAGATAAGGTCAGGAGAATAATCGGCGGCACAAGGCGAGGGCCGCCCCGCAAGACTGGCTTGGACATACTCAACCTCCTCATCAATACCTTCCCATCTCTGATGCGGAGCAATGATGTCAACCCGGATGGTGCTTTATGTGGTTTCCATACACTAGAAGATAATAGAACTATGATTTTCATGCAACCGGTTTCTTGGCCGAGGAATCGGCCGAAACCTTCCGGGGTATCCACCATGTGAGATGAACGCCGGCGGCGCGTGGTGGTCGCGCCGCCGGGATAGTAAGCAGCTTTATGATTTGAACTTAAAGGAAATAGCCTTTTCCGGGCAACTCCGGATACATTCGCCGCAAGAGGTGCAATCGGGCAGAATTTTGGTGTTCGCCAACCGCAACGGTCGGATCGTGGGACAGGGGCTTTCCTCTTCGCAGATGCCGCATTCGGTGCATTTGGCCTTATCGACCCGAATTTGTCCGGGTGCGATCTTCTCCGCCAGCCAGGTCAGCGCCCCGATGGGGCAGGCGCCATAACAGAAGGGACGGTATATGAACAAGCTGGCGACAACCAGAATCACCATCATGATGATCAGTCTCAGGTCGATCTGCCAGTGCAGGAATTCGAAATAATTGATCGGGTCGTACAGGCTGTATCCCGAGTACATGGTCCAAAGGCCCCCGGCGGTATCGGCCCCGAGTTCCGTTCCCAAGGTAAGAATCTGGCTTTTGACGGCGAAGAACGTCAGGAGAAACATGATCAGCAACATGAACCGTACGGCGTTGAAGGCGTTGAAGTTGAACTGTTTCCATTTGAATTTGAATGGAACCTTGTTAACCAGTTCCTGCAGGGCGCCCAAAGGGCAAACCCAGCCGCAAAACAGCTTACGGCCGATCAGGCTGGGGACAAGAATCGCCAGAAACATGGCCAGGAAAATGGCGATGAACGATCCAAACAGGATCTTAAACATGAATAGTTTGGTGATGGCGCACATCGGGCTGGGATGCATCGGAAAGACGATTTCCATCCCGAACAGGACAAACGCCAGCAGCATCATCCCGATCCGCACCCAGCGGTTGACCCACCGCGTGAGCAGCAGCAGCAGGCCCGCGGCCGCCACAAGAAGAAACGCCAAAAGGCGGCCGCTGAATAAATAGTCCCAAACACCCGGAGGAGCCTCTTCCGGTTCGGCCGCCTGGACCGATTCGGTTCCCGGGGCGGCGGCGGAATCCGCCCCGGAGTCCCTGAGTTGGTTAATCTCGGAATTGTGTTCCGGCTCGACCGCCCAGGTCGGGGCGGTCCAGCAGAGCGCCATCAGGCCCAGCAACAGGCCGATGACCGTCAACGCAGTCATGTGGTTTTTCATGGCGACAATATACGATAATTTCTCCGCCTGTCAACCCGGCTGTTGTCGTCGATAGCCTGACCTACGGCCATCCCACCGCAAGCGGCGGGGCAGGCTTGCCGCCCGATTAACCGTTTTGATTAGAAGAATCTTGACTTTCACAGCTAAAAGACTTATAATATTGACTGTGCGGGCATTCGACGAGGAAAGGATATCTTCGTCGCGCCGGAGTCGAGGGGAAGCCGGAATTTCATCAAAGATTATTCGTTGCAGAGGGCGTTATGATTATTATTCGAAACGGAGCGCGAGGGGATGAATCGGCGGTTGTTCGTCTGGTCAAGGAGCTGGGAGAAAATTCGAACGACGAAAGTCCGGTTAACGATAGTTTCGTCCAGGAGTATTTCCGGCATTCCGGATGCGGCATCCTTCTGGCGGAGGACGATGGGGTGGTCGTCGGATTGTTGAGCTATTGTCTGCGGCCGAGCTTGTTCCATGCCGCCGTGTCCTGCCTGATCGAGACACTCATCGTTACCGAAGTTGCCCGCAGCCAGGGGGCGGGGCGGGCATTGATGGTGGAGATACTGCGACGAGCGGAAACCCAGAAATGGGCCGAGGTGTCGGTGTCGGTCATGCCGGATAATCAGCGCGCGTTGTGGTTTTATAAGTTACTGGGTCTGACCGACGAGGCCGTGCTGCTCGAAAAGCATGTGTAATTAAGCCTTGAAGACTACACCATTCCGGTTTATCGTGTGCTTAAACTGGAGGAAATATGGAAGTCGTGAGACAACCGCGACCGGCTGATGTTCCACCGGTCCTCTATAAATATATTTCTTGGAGGGGTCAGAAAAGCCACCCGCAAAATTTACTTGCCGACAACGCGGCGTATTTTGCGTCAGCCGCGGAGTTTAATGACCCATTTGATTGCAGTATCGCATTGCGATATGACCTTTCCCCAAAGACTTTTCAAGCCGAAATAGCAAAGGAATACGCAAAGAAAATGTATCCGCATGCAAGACGCGCCGACCGCAGAAGATTGTTGAATATAAATAAATTCGTAGCCAAATTTCGCAAGCCTGAATATGGGGCCGCTTACAAGGAGTTTCAGGAGCACGTCTACTCAAAAATTGGCGTATTTTGCATGTCGGAAGTGAATAGCAATATCCTTATGTGGGCGTATTATTCCGACTCCCACCAAGGGTTATGTTTGGGTTTTGATATGGACAGATTCTGGAGGTTTTGCCAAGAACTAAGTCTTAAAGGGAACGATGTAATAAGTCCCTATAAAGTCAAGTATGTGAGAGATTATCCCACGTTAATTCCGAACAGCTCTAACTTCTTCGATATGGCTATGGACCAGTTGCTGACAAAGGCAATTGACTGGGAACATGAAAGAGAATATCGTATCCTGTACACTGGTGGTGCCGATGTAAACTTTGCTTTGGATGATGACATTATATCAGAGGTTATTATTGGTTGCAGAATGAATGATTCAGATCAAGAAGAGATTGTCGGTTTTTTGTCCAAACGGGCAAATAGACCAATATTGTTTAAAGCCGAGCTGAAAGGCGAGTCTTTTGGACTGAATATTGTCCCTGTGGATTATTAGTACCTTGCCCACTTCTACATCTGGCAGATATGGACTCTGTCTTATCCCGGCCCGGAGGGCCGGGGCACCCAATCGCCGGGCATCAAAATTTTATGGTTTCGCTACGCCGTGACGTTGGAAGTGGCGAATGCCAGCGCCGATGCGGTCGAGCGCCTTGCGCACGTAGGCCAGACGGTCAGTGGAACGGATGGCGGACAAATCCACCGTGAATTTGAATCCTCCCGTCAGCGAAAATTCTATCGGGGCGTCGATGGCCCGACGAATCGCTTCGATCTCGGCCCGCTTGAATTCCATCGTGGCCGGGTATTCGACCGTGATTCGAAGTGCCCCGACTTTCACTTTGTCCGCCCCGGTAATCGATGCAGCCAGACGCAACCCGGCGGCATCGAACAACTGCACCGCCTCCTGCGGCATCTTCCCGAACCGGTCGGTGACCTCCTCCCTCACGGCCTCGATGTCGTCCAATGACCGGGCATCGGCCAAACGGCGGTAGATATCGACCTTCTGCTGTTTGACGTTGACGTAATCCTCAGGCAGAAACAGATCGAGCCTTGCCTCGAGTTTGGTATCCGGCAGGCGCTGAATCTTCTCTCCCTTGAGTTCGGCCACCGCCTCTTCGAGAAGCTTGGTATAAAGATCGAAACCGATTTCATCGATAAATCCCGATTGCTGTGCACCCAGAATGTTTCCGGCGCCGCGGATTTCCAGATCCCGCATGGCCAACGCGAAGCCGGAACCGAGGTCACTGTGGGCTTCGATCGCCCGCAGACGCTTGCGCGCGTCTTCCGTCATCAATCGGTACGGCGGCGTCATCAGGTAGGCATATGCCCGCCTGGGGGATCGTCCTACCCGCCCGCGCAACTGGTACAACTGCGCCAGGCCGAACCGATCGGCGCGGTTGATGATGATGGTGTTGACCGAGGGGATATCCAGGCCGGATTCGACGATGGCGGTGGAAAGAAGCACCTGGTACCGTCCGGCCAGAAACGCCAACATCACGCCCTCCAGTTCTTTTTCGTGCATCTGCCCGTGGGCGACGCCGAATTCGATCTGGGGAAGAAGCTTCTTGAGATAGCGATGCATTGCATCGATTGTCTGCACGCGGTTATGCACGAAAAACACCTGCCCGCCGCGGTCGATTTCGCGCAGGATCGCCTCGGCGATCGCTTCCGGATTGAATTCGACGATCTCGGTGAAGATCGGCAGGCGGTCGCGCGGGGAAGTGGTGATCAGCGTCATGTCGCGCGCGCCCATCAGCGACATTTGCAGCGTGCGCGGGATCGGCGTGGCCGTTAGCGTGATCGTGTCCACGGATTTCTTGAGTTGGCGCAGTCTTTCCTTGTGGCGGACACCGAAATGCTGTTCCTCATCCACCACCAAAAAGCCCAAATCGGCGAATTGAACGTCCTTGGACAGCAGGCGATGGGGGCCGATGACGATATCAAGTTTCCCGGCCGCCACCTGTTCGATGATCTCCTTTTGCTCGGCGCGGGTCTTGAACCGCGACAGCATGTCGATTCTCATCGGGAACTCACGCAAGCGCGACGTGAACGTATTGTAATGCTGCTGCGCCAGAATGGTGGTCGGCACCAGAATGGCCACCTGTTTACCGTTTTCCACCGCCTTGAACGCCGCCCGCACCGCCACCTCGGTCTTGCCGTACCCGACATCGCCGCAGATTAATCGGTCGGCCGGAATGGCCGATTCCATATCCCGCTTGACGTCATCGATGGCCTTGAGCTGATCGGGCGTTTCTTCATAGATGAACGAGGCTTCCATCTGCCGTTGCCACACCGTGTCCGTAGCGAACTGGAACCCCGGCGCCATCTTCCGTTCCGCGTACAGTTTCAGCAGCTCCTCGGCCATGTCGGCCAGGGCCTTCTTCGTTTTCTTTTTCAGCTTTTCCCAGGCGGGAGTACCCAGCGTGCTGAGCCGGGGGGTGGCGTCCTTGCCGGCGTACTTGGAGACCCGATTGAACTCCTCGATGGGAACGTACAGTTTGTCGCCCCCCTGATAGAAGAGCAACAAACAGTCGCGGGTGCGGCCGTCGATCACGATCGTCTCGAGGCGGGAATAGCGGGCGAGACCGTAATCGGCATGCACGACGACGTCGCCGGGATTCAGATTCGTGTACGAGGTCAGCGCGACCCCTTCTTTGTAACGGCGGCGTTTGATGCGGCGGAACTGGCGACTGAAAATCTGATGGTCGGTCAACAGCGCGAGCTTGAGAGTGTCGGAGACGAACCCGGCGTGGATATGGAACACCTCGACCGGAACCTCGATCTTCCGTCCGGTCAGGATTTCTCCCAATCGCATCGCCTGCCCGGCGTTATCGCCGGTGATGACCGAATAATATCCCTTCTGAATGTACCCGGCGGTTATTTCCTGCAGGTAATCCATGCGGCTGTTCAGAGCAGGATGTTCCCGGCACTGGAAATCGATGGTCTCCGTCGTTTGCGAGCGGAAGGGGAGGATGTCGACGGCGACGTGCGACGACATCTTGCCCATTTGGTCTGCCGGACTCAGATAGTATTTCTCGATCGGCGGCGGAGCGACAAAACGATCCTTGGCGCGTTGGAACAGTTTTTCGCCGTCCTCGTATAGGCGGCGCATATCCTCCACAAGTCCCTTGCCGCCATCGAGGACGACCAAATCGTTATCATCCAGGTAATCCAGTACAGAGCCGCGTTCGAGACCGAATCCCGCCGCCAGCCATTCGAGCCCGGGAAGCTCCGGCTCGCCGATAAACCGCGCGCGCACCAGGTCGGCATCCTTGGGGTGAAGTTTTTCCAGGAATGATTCCAGCGTCTCCGACCGGATGGATACCTCGCGGCGGGGGAGAAGGTCGATTGCCTCGAGCCGTTCGATTGTTCGCTGGTCGCGTACGTCGAAATGACGCAGCGAGTCGATTTCATCGCCGAAAAACTCCGCCCGGACGGGAAGATCACTGGCCGGGGAGAAAAGATCGATCAGGCCGCCGCGGACGGCAAAATCACCCACTTCCTCGACCGCCCCCACGCGGTTGAATCCCAGTGCGGTCATGCGATCGATTAATTCTTCAGGATTCAGCTTCTGGCCGACGGTTAAGCGGAGCGATTCAGCCACAAATGTGCTTCGGGCCATGGTTGGCTCGATGATGGCCGCCGCCGGGGCGACGATGATCTTCTTCTGCGGCGAAAGAAACCCGCCCAAGGCGGTCAATCGCTGGCCGGTTATATCACCCGAGGGGGAACGGAATTCATACGGGAGTGTTTGCCGCGAGGGGAAATAGCCGACCGCCTCGTCGCCGACGATATTGATGAGGTCATCGGACAAGTTCTGGCCGTCATCGTAATTGGACGTGACCATGAGGATGTTGCCGTCGGTTCGTTCGTAAAGCGCCGCCAGCAGAAACGCCAGCGAACCTCCGGCCAGGCCGGATACTCGAACGGGGGCGATCCTGCCGACGCTGCGGTCGGTTTTGGCTTGTTCGATGTCGACGCGCAGGAGTTCGAATTGCCCCGAGGCGGAGAAGAGAGTTTTTATTCGTGATGCAAGCTTGCTGTCGGTCATGGTCTATGTCCTGTTGTCCGATCCTTCATAAGTGCGCATTGCCACATGTCGGGTTTCTCAATTGGGCCGTTCCCGACGGCCCTCATTCGGAACGCCACCTACCGCATTCACCGCAACGACGAAAGCCCCGACCGGAAAACCGGCGGGGTGTGTCGTTGTACATCAATTGTCGGCCTATTATACGCATTTCTGAGGCAAAAGGAAGGGGAAATCGTGAGGTTTTTGAAGTGCGGTAGATATTCCATGCGGCCGGAATCGCGCTGGCGTTGTTCTCACAGGATGCGTATTATTGGCCAATGAATCGCATTCTGGTCATTGGCCATGCGGGGGCGGGGAAATCGACGTTGGCGGCGAAGTTGGGGTCAATTCTCAAGTTGCCGGTTATCCATCTCGACCAACACTTCTGGAAGCCCGGCTGGGTCGAAACGGAACAGGGTGCATGGCGGGAGAAAGTACATCAGTTGGTCTCCGGTGAAAAGTGGATCATCGACGGCAACTACGACCGGACACTCGATATCCGTCTGCCCCGCGCCGATGCGGTCATCTTTCTTGATTTTCCGACCCGCATCTGCATGTGGCGGATCATGAAACGAATCATCTCCGGTTATGGGAAGACGCGGCTCGACCTGGCGCCAGGATGCCCGGAAAAAATCGATCTGGAATTCCTTCGGTGGGCCTGGCGGTTCCGGCGGGATGTCCGCCCCAAGGTGTATGCCGGTCTCGAGAAATACTATCGGGGGAAGGAACTGATTATCCTCACCACTCCGGCCGAGGTTTCCGCGTTTTTGTCGTCGCTTCGAGACCCTTCGCTTCGCTCAGGGTGACCATATCCCGCATCAGTAGTGCAAGATTTGTTTTCGTAGTCTTGTACGTCAAGTCGTTTGGGGCTTGATAATGAGTGATAACGGAAACATCCGAATCCGTCAGGCGCCAAGGCGCCTGACCTACCGCTACTTGATACATCAAGGGGGCAGCGAAGAACCTAATGCATAAGCCGGGTGGTCGGATGTCTGGGATGGGATAGGCGTGCATCTCTGGGGAAGACCAAACCACCCGGCTTTATCAGACAGCAGGGTCAATTATGGTTACTTCAGAATCGCCTCACCGCTTGCGGTGCTTATTTCAATCAGCGGACCATCGGTCTCTTTGGTGAACGTCTTGCGGACATACCGATCGCCATACCGGCGGAATTCCTCTTCATGGTCGAATGCAAAGGGGGCGTCGATTTCACCATTACGTTTCTTGGCCGTAAACTCGAACGTGCCCTTGACCGGGTTGCCGTCGTAATCGACAATGGCCGATCCCGAAGCCGACGATACCGACAAATTGAATTCGGGGGTCTTCGCGGGATGCACCTCGGCGGTTCCCGATGCTGTCGAGAAGGATCCGGGTTCATCGAGGGTGACGCTGGAAGCCATGATCTCGCCGGAGGCCGTGGACAGGTCGAATGCGCCGGTGCAATTGCGGGCGCTGATATCGCCCGAAGCCGTGGAGAAATGGAACTCTCCGCCGCAATCGATGATTTCGATTTCACCGGAGGCCGTGCTGGCCTCGAATTCCCCCTGCAGGCCGCGGATGACCAGCCGCCCCGAGGCGGTCGAAAACTCGATCTTGATTCCATCCGGCGCCGTAATAGTCCAGATCGCCCCGCCCCGGGTGTTGCCATGAATAAGTTCGGCTAGATGCAGGGTTTTACCGGATTCATAGAGTTCAGCCTCGAAATTATCCTGGGGAGTGTAAGAATTCTCCACCTCGACTTCGATTTTATCGGTGGTTCCCTTTTTCACGATGCAATCCCCGCTGACGGTGCTGATTTTGATGCGGCTTTTCTTGTCGAAGGTTTCGGTGATTTTCCGGCCCTGATAGGCGAAAGCGGTGGAGGCAAGAAATATCACCGCCAGGCCGATCACAACCATTATACTCGTCGATTTTTTCATGATAACCTCTCCGGCGTGACGCCGTATATGCTCCGCTCCAGATTTCCCAGACTTTCCCGACTGCATTTATGAGACGATAGATCGGGCGGAAAGGTTGCCGACGGATTTACCATCGTGGTGATCAGCAGATTATAGCCGGATCGGTTTGGACATCATATTGCGGTGGATTACAATTTCTATAAATAGTCGGTGAGAGGATATCGAACGGAAAAAATCCCATTCGTCCCGGCCATCATCTGGCCGGGACGAGAAAA
This sequence comes from Candidatus Zixiibacteriota bacterium, assembly GCA_028700875.1. Taxonomy (GTDB): domain Bacteria; phylum Zixibacteria; class MSB-5A5; order GN15; family JAAZOE01; genus JAAZOE01. The sequence continues at coordinate 16,547 of JAQVRW010000012.1, forward strand.
GGAAATCGTTTAGGGATGGGTTTATCGCCTGCGAACCAGCAGAACTACTGCCAAAGCCGCGACTCCCGCCAGAACCAGTATGGCGGGAATAAAGACAGCCGCCTGTTGGCTGCTGTGCGAATCGAAATGGCCGCCATTCTGAAAATACATGATTAATGCCACCGTCGCAGCGACCACCACCACGAGGGCGATCAGAATGATGGCCGAGATCCGCCCCTCGCCAAAGCCGATGGTCGTGCGATATGGATTGAAATCGAGTTGGCGGTCGCCGGAACGCCGGTCGGTGCGGCGTTTGAATCGAATCCGCTCATTGTCGAATTTTTCCACCATCTCCCAACCGGCGCGGGCCTCGTCCTGGCACACCTTCTGGACGATTTCATAGTTACTAAACCGGCCAAAATTGGAGCGGACGATTTTAAACTCCCAGCCTTCGAGGTCATCTTTGTTGTACGGTGTCAATATTTCCTCCTCTTCTCGCCTGCGTGCGACTACTGCGGCCGCCGCCACTGCTCCGCCTGTCGAACTATAAACGGGTAGCACTATAATTGCCTCCTTACGGTTAATATAGCAACTTGGCGGCCATAAAATTCAACCAAAAGTGATTGTGGCCCCTAATGTGTTGTATCATAGTCGGTTACGATGCTGTTACGGCGGGCGAAAACGGAACTTTTGGTTGCGTTCGCAGTTGGAAACTGTTATCTTTCGACCGGCATAAAACAAGGTGGTTTTTGCCGTTTAAGTCGTTACAAGAACGAAAGATAGGATACAATGGATCTGCAACACGAAAAGGTCGTCCCGGTTCTCCTCGAAGAGGAGATGAAAAACTCCTACCTCGACTATTCCATGTCGGTCATCACGAATCGAGCATTGCCGGATGTCCGCGATGGTCTCAAACCGTCCAACCGCCGCATTCTGGTGGCGATGAACGAGCTGAATCTGGCGCCCAGCCATCAACACCGCAAATGCGCCAAGATCTGCGGCGATACCTCCGGTAATTACCATCCCCATGGCGAACAGGTGGTCTATCCCACCCTGGTTCGTATGGCTCAGGATTTTAACATGCGGTATCCTCTGGTTGACGGCCAGGGGAACTTCGGATCGGTCGACGGCGACGGGGCCGCGGCCATGCGTTATACTGAAGCCCGGTTGACGCCGATCGCGATGGAGATGCTGGCCGACCTGGAGAAGGAAACGGTCCGGTACATCCCCAACTATGACGGCACCCTTAAGGAACCGACGGTTCTTCCCGGAGGATTCCCGAACTTGATCTGCAACGGCGCCACGGGCATCGCGGTGGGGATGGCGACCAACATCGCGCCGCATAATTTGAGCGAGGTCGCCGACGCCATCGTGGCGGTGATCGACACGCCTGAAATCGAAAACGACGCTCTGTTACAATATATCCCCGGTCCCGATTTCCCGACCGGCGGGATCATCCATGGCCGCGAGGGAATTCGCGAGGCTTACCGCACCGGGCGCGGCCGGGTCAGCGTCCGGGCCAAGGCGGTTGTCGAAAAGCAAAAGTCCGGCAAGGAATGTATCATCATCACCGAGATTCCGTATCAGGTCAATAAGGCTACGCTGTTGATTCGCATCGCCGACCTGGTGCGCGAGAAGAAGATCGACGGCATCTCCGATCTGCGCGATGAATCCGATCGCGACGGCATGCGGATCGTGGTCGAGCTGAAGCGCGATATGCAGGCGGAGATCGTCCTCAACCAGCTTTACAGCCACACCACCCTGCAGACGACATTCTCCATCATCAATCTGGTGCTGGACAAGGGCGTCCCCAAGATGCTGTCGATCAAGAAGCTGATCGAGCTGTATATCGAGCATCGTCACGAGGTGGTGGTTCGCCGCACCGAGTACGATCTGCGCAAGGCCGAAGCCCGCGCCCATATCCTGGAAGGGTACAAGATCGCCCTGGACAACATCGACGCCGTGATCGCCCTGATCAGGAAATCGAAAGCGATCCCGGAAGCCCGCGAAGGACTCATGGCCAAGTTCGGGTTGTCCGAGATACAGGCCAACGCCATCCTCGAGATGCGCCTGCAACGGCTGACCGGTCTGGAGCGACAGAAGATCGAGCAGGAATATTTGGAAACCATTCGCAAGATCGAAGAGTTCAAATCGATTCTGGCCTCCCACGCCCGCCGCATGCAGATCATCAAGGATGAGACGCTGGAGCTGAAGCGGAAATACGGCGACGAGCGGCGCACGGAGATTATCGACCATGCCGAAGATTTGACTCTCGAAGATTTGATCGCCGATGAAGACATGGTGATCACCATCACCCACGCCGGGTATATCAAGTCGCTGTCGGAGTCGGCTTATCGCCGGCAAAACCGCGGCGGGGTCGGCGTGATCGGGATGGAAACCAAAGAAGAGGATTTCGCCGAGCACGTTTTCATCGCTTCTTCGCACCAGTATTTGTTGTTTTTTACTTCAATCGGACGATGCTACTGGCTCAAGGTGCATGAAATTCCGCGCGGCGGACGGTTGGCCAAAGGACGGCCCATCGTCAACATGCTCAATCTGGGGCCTGAG
>JAQVRW010000013.1 GCA_028700875.1 Candidatus Zixiibacteriota bacterium
GGATGAGGCTCTCTCATGAAGGACGCCGTCCCGGAAACAATCGATTTTCGCATCATCAACCCGAAAGGGAAAACGGATGCCGGCCGGGTGACCGAACGGCTGAAGGCGTTGCCGGGGCTGAGCGATGTCGCGGTGGACGGCGGCAGCGGGATCGTTTCGCTGCAGGTGAATGATACGAGGCATCGGCATGAGGCGGTCGCGGCCATCCTGGCCGAGATTGACCGGGCCGGGTTGTCTATCCCTCCCACCTGGGCGGAAGTGGACATCCTGAATATGCGCTGTGCCGGATGCGTCACCACCCTCGAAAACGGATTGAAACGGATTCCGGGGATCGTCGATGTCCGGGTCAACTTCGCCACCCAGACCGGCCGGATCGAATGGATGGAAGGGATATACAACCGCGCCCGGCTTTTGGAAGATATCAAGCATGTCGGCTATGATGCCGTATTCCACGTCGATGACCGCGCCGAAGAACGCGACGACAAAAAGCTGAGACGGGACCTGGCCCTGGCGGTCGCCTGCACCTCGATCATCTTCGTCCTTCACATGGGCGAACATCTCTTCCACCTGTTTACGGTCGATCACGCCGTCTCGGCTCTGGTGCAACTCGCCCTGACGTTGCCGGTGTTGTATGCCGGGCGGATGTTTTTTATCGATGCCGCCGAACGACTGCGGCACCTGCAGACCGACATGAACAGCCTGATCGCGTTGGGATCGGGCAGCGCCTTCGTCTATTCGCTGGCGATCACCGTGCAAATCGTTTTCGGCAATGGCGATCACATGGCGGACGTCTATTATGAAACCACCGCCATGATCCTGACCTTTATCCTGATCGGCAAATACCTCGAGGCGCGCGCGACCCGCGAGGCGCGCGACGCCGCCACGGGGATATCCGCGCTTATTCCCCAGATCGTAACCCGGTTGTCGGATGATGACAAGGAAGAGGAGATCGCCGTCGGCGATCTGCAATTGGGCGATAAAGTCATCGTCCGGCCGGGGCAGTCGATTCCGGCCGATGGCGTCATCATCGACGGCGAGACGGCGGTCGATGAATCGCTGTTTACCGGGGAATCGATGCCGGTCGCCAAACGTTCGCCGGATACCGTCATCGGCGGCACGGTGAATCTCAACGGCGGCATCACGGTGAGCATCACCCGGGTAGGCAGCGGAACGGTGCTGGCAGCGATGATCCGCATGGTGCGGGAGGCACAAACGAACAAGGCTCCCATCCAGCGACTGGCCGACCGCGTGGCCGGGGTGTTCGTCCCGATTGTTATTTTGACCGCATTGGTGACGTTGTTCGTTTGGGCTATCGCGAGTCCCGGATCGAAAATGGTTCTTCTGGCCCCTGTCGCCGTGCTGCTGGTGGCCTGCCCCTGCGCGTTGGGATTAGCCACCCCCACCGCGATTCTGGTCGGCACCGGGCGAGCCGCGCGGATGGGCGTGCTGTTCCGCAACGGCGAGATTCTGGAACGATTGAACAAGGCCGACTGCTTCGTCTTCGACAAGACCGGGACGCTGACCGATGGGCGGCCGCGAGTAGAAAAGATCATTCCGGCCGAGGGGATCGCCCCCGATGATATCCTCCAGTTGGCGGCGTCGGCGGAACAGTATTCGGAACACCCCTATGGCCACGCCATTCGCGAACGGGCGATGGTCGAGGGCGTCAGACTCTCCGTCGCCGCCCGGCATGAGCATACCGCCGGACAAGGCGTGTTGGCGGAGATCGATGGCCACAAGATCGCGGTCGGGCGCAAGACGTATGTGATGAGCCAGGGAATGACCGATGAACAGCGGGCGGAATTGGCCTTGATCGAACAACAGGAGGGTGCGCCGGTCGTCTATATCACCCGCGACGGTTCCTATTTGGGGGCGGTGGTTCTGGCCGACACCATCAAGGATGGCGCCGCGAACGTCGTCCAGACGCTTCTGAAACAGGGGTGCGAGGTGATCATGCTCACCGGCGACAACCGCTTCGTGGCCGCGACGATAGCCGCCCGCCTCGGGATCAGACGGGTGGAAGCCGAGGCGACCCCGGAAAAGAAACTGGCCACCATCGATTCGTTGCGCGGCGCCGAATTCACCACCGTCATGGTTGGCGATGGCGTCAATGATGCCGCCGCGCTGGCCTCGGCCGATATCGGCATCTCGCTGGGAACCGGCGCCGACATCGCTATGCGGGCCTCCGACATCACGATCACCGGGCGGTCGCTCGATGGCGTCCTGACGGCCGTGAACGTATCCGCGGCGACATTGAAAATCATCAAGCAGAACCTGTTCTGGGCTTTCTTCTACAATATAGCCATGATTCCGTTCGCCGCCGGGATATTATACCCGTTCTTCGGCGTGGCCTTGTCGCCGGCACTGGCCGCCGCCGCGATGGCGTTGTCGTCTGTTTTTGTCGTCTCCAATTCCCTGCGTCTCCGCAACCTCCAACCGTTCGTGACGATCATCCCCTAACCATTCCAATCTCAATTCAATCTGTCGGTGGCCCACCTAAAGCCCGGCCGGAGGCGGGACGGCAGGTGGGTTCAAGTGATCTTGCCTGAGAAGCATCGATGCACCGATATTCGATTTCCCGTGCGCGGCGTACGTCCCCGTGCGCCGCGAAAAGCATCGCTGCCAGTAGGTAGGCATGCATGCTTAATCTTCGATGATGTTGTGGCCTACCCTCACGGGGGTACCCCATCCCCTCTGGGGATGGGGTCTTTCTTCCTGACATGACTACCCCCAGCCTGAAGGCTGGGGTACCCGTACCCGTCTGTCCGCCACCAGGGAGGTCCCGCCAAATATGACGTTGCCATCGCATTAAAAAACCGCGTACATTGTAAAGCAGGAAACAGTTCGGGGATTTACGCAGGGAAAAGCAAATCGACGCGGAGGAAGATATGAAGACTTCAATCTTGTGTATTTGTGTCGCCGCCCTGGCGCTGGCGGCAGGGATCATGGCGGCCGATGTCACGGTCACGTCCACGATCGAAAGCAAGGGGATGGTCGGCTTGATGAATATGGCCGGCGCTCAGCAGATCATGATTTCGGGCGAAATGCAAAAACAGTCCTCAAGCTTTAAAATGACCAACAAGGTGGCCAAGTTCCTCGGCGGCGGCAAGGCCCAGGACAAGATCGAGATTACTCGGGTGGACAAGGAACTGTTCTGGAATATCGAGCCGAAGGACAAGAAGTATACCGAACAGACATTCGCCGAGGCGCGGGCCGAGATGGAAAAGGCGCTGGCCGACGCGCAGAAGGAAAAGAACGACAACCTCGCCAAGCATCCCGAGGATACGGTCCAGTACAAGATGGATGTGAAGGTGGAGAACACCGGCAAGACGCAGCAGATAGCTGGCTACACCGCGCATGAGACGATAGTGACGGTAACAACCTATGGTCAGGACAAGGAATCGGGGGAGAAGGGGACGTTTACGGTCGTGTTCGATTTCTGGGTGTCCAAAGACGCTCCGGGGATGGAGGCGTTCACGGCGTTCAACAAGGCGTTTGCGCAGAAATTCGGCCTCTATGGCCAGGGCCAACAATCGGTGGACAATGCCCTGACATCGTACGGGATCGATCCCAAGGAAATGTATGAAAAGATGGGCGACCTCGAAGGGATGCCGCTCATGACGGTCGTGACCACAATGGCTTCCGGCAGCGCGACGGCATCGGCCGGCGGGACGGAAACGGCGGCCAAGCAGGAGACGGCGAAAGAATCCAAGGATGAGGAATCGCCTTCGGCGACCAAGGCGAACAAGGGGCTTTTCGGGAAGAAGAAGGACAAGGACAAAGAGAAGGCCGAGGCCGGCGCTCCGGGTGAGAAACAGTACCTGTTCAAGTTCACCTCGACCGTCACGGAAATCTCGGCATCACCGATAGCGGCGGGCGAATTCGAAATTCCCGCCGGTTACACGAAGAAATAATTCAAGGCGCAATCACCACGCAGGCGGGCCGGTGGCCCATCTCAGCTTTGCTGAGGTGGGTTCCCGCTTGGCCCCGGCCTGAGGGCTGGGGTACCCGTCCGGGGAGCATCCATTTCACCCCGCCTACTGCCTCAAAATCAACACCGGATTGATGGTGATTACGGGGCCGTCCCCTTTATCAGATGAAACCATCACCTTCTATACGTCTGGGCAATCGTCATCGGTCTGTCATGCTGGGCAACGCGAAGCATCTCGACGTGTCATGGACTGAGATCCTTCCCAACGCTTGGGGTGACCGGGTGTCGGCGGCCTGCCCCCCAGACGAAACCTGTGGCCCACCCAGAGTCCCCGCCTTGGCGGGGACGGCGGGTGGGTTTCCGCAAAGGTGAGGGCGACACAAAGGCCGACAAAATGATGCGAAACATCAAAAATGGCAAAGCGAAACCATTTCCCGGCAACTTCAACGCCGCCATGTCGGTTCGACGAAAAATTGCCGCCTTTCGGTCGCAAATCAGTAGAACAATGATGGTGATTCGGGTTCTATCGCATCCGGAGTCGGCCATTACGGCCACTGTCATATCCTATTACCGTCACCCCTCTCCTCCCGGGAGAGGGGCCGGGGGTGAGGGCGACGAAATGACGCACAACACCAAAAATAACAAATCGAAACCATTTCCCGGCAACTTCAACGCCGCCATGTCGGTACGACGAAAAATTGCCGCCTTTCGGCCGCAAATCAGTAGAAGAATGATGGTGATTTCGACTCTGCCGTGCGATCGGCAATCCCTTCCCCACCACAAATCATCCGATGCCGTCAGGAAAAGACTCTTGATGCCGCACGAGGTTCAATCCGGGTGGCACCCCCAAGCTTTTGGCTTGGGGGTGTCCGAGAATCGACCGGGTGGCCCGCCTCTTCAAAGGAAGGGTTATATCCGGGGCGTTGTTTACGTTGATTTCCTCATCCCGACTATCGATATTGACTTACACGATATTCCGATCCGCTGGCATGGCGGGGCAGAGACCAATCGTGAGGCAAGCATATGGATGAATTGAACTTCCTCAGAAACCTGGTCATCGTCCTGGGCCTCGGCGTCGCCATCGTGGCGGCGTTCCAACGGTTCCGGATGCCCGCGATCGCCGGATTCATCCTCGCCGGCGTCATGGCCGGCCCCATGGGGCTGGGCCTGATGGAGGATAAGGCCCAGGTGCAGACCCTGTCGGAGGTAGGGGTCACCCTCCTGCTGTTCGGCATCGGTCTGGAACTGCCGATGGATCGGCTGCGACGCATCTGGAAACCGCTCATAATCGGCGGTTTCGTACAGGTATTTCTGTCGATAATCGCCACCCTGATGATCGCACGGTCGCTGGGATTGTCCACCGGACCCTCATTATTTGCCGGTTTCATCGTCGCCGCCTCGAGCACGGCCATCGTGTTGCGAGGCCTGGAACAGCGCGGTGAGATCGATGCTCCTCACGGCCGGTTCACGGTCGGCGTCCTGATCTTTCAAGACCTGTGCGTGGTGCCGATGATTCTGATCATTCCGTTTCTGGCCGGGTCGGCGGGCACGCCGGTCGATGTGGCTCTCACCCTGATTCAATCTCTGACGATTATCGCCGTGGTGATCCTGGCCGGCCGGACCCTGGTTCCGCGCGTGCTGGATCTGATCGCCCGCACCCGCCAGCGGCATCTATTCATCATGACCGTTCTGCTCATCTGCATCGGAACGGCGTTGCTTTCGGCCGCGGCGGGAGTATCGCTGGCCCTCGGCGCTTTCTTGGCCGGGTTGATCGTTGCTGGCAGCGAGTATCGCCACCAGGCCCTGGCCGATATCATCCCGTTCAAAGAGGTCTTTGTCTCGCTGTTTTTCATCTCGGTGGGCATGCTGCTCGATCTTCGCACTATGATCGTCAATGCCGGGCCGATCATCGTTCTGTTGGCGGGAATAATAATCGGCAAAGCGCTGATAGTATTCTTCACGGCGATGCTAATGCGCCTGCCTCTACGGGTCAGCGTCATGTCTGCCGCAGCTTTGGCCCAGGTTGGCGAGTTTTCCTTTGTCCTCATGGGCGCGCCCGCGGCGAGCGGATTGATCGGCGAACCATTGGCCGGGAATCTAACCGCGGCGATCGTCCTGTCGATGCTGGTGACTCCGTTGTTGCTGGCCGCCGCGCCGGCGTTGGCCGCCCGAGCGAGCAGGACCCGCCTGTTTCCGCGGATTTTCAAAGCCTCGGCGGAAGAGGAGATAGCCGATTCCGTGCAGCCGATGCGGGACCATGTCATCATCGGCGGATACGGGCTGGCCGGGCGCGACCTGGCCCACGCGCTGAAAGAATGCGGACTTTCGTATGTCATAGCCGAACTCAACCCGGAAAATATTCAGGTGGCTAATCAGAGAGGCGAACCGATTCATTTCGGGGATATCACCAGCGCCGACGTTTTGGAACGACTGGGGGCGGCCAGGGCCGCCGAATTCGTGATCGTCATCAACGACCCGGATGCGATCGAACGGGCCGTGCGGGCCACGCGCAGGATCGCGCCGGAGCTGCATATTCTCGTCCGCACCAGATATGTCATGGACATGAAGCCTATCCTGAAGGCCGGGGCCAGCGAGGTGATCCCGGCCGAGCTGGAAGCGTCGGTCGAGGTCGCCGCGCGCGTGTTGAAACGGCATCATGTCGAACCCGGGATGATGGAGGTTCAGTTTGAGCGTATCAGAAAAGGCCGCGAGGAAGGAATAGCCTAGCCGCATAGTCCCCTGCGGAATAGCCCCGTGTATCCGCCGAAGATGCCGAATAAGAACCCCCCGGGGGGGATGGCCCAGGGGGTTGGGGTAAGGTACAGTACAGGAAGGATCCTGTGCCTTATCGTTCCGTGGACGTGAGGGCGCCCATTATTAAAATACAAAGGCCAGGTTCCCTGAAAGCCCGACATCGCTGTCACGCGGGGGTAGGATCAGGCTTCCGGGAGCCTGGCCTATGTTTTTATATCCTAATGGACCTTGGTCTTGACGTCGTCCATTTCCTGGCGAAGCTGTTTCAACTCTTGTTGAAGCTTCTCCATCTCGTCCTTGTCACTCTTTCGTTCCTGGCGGAATTGGCCGATCGCCTTGCGATACTCATCCGACAAGGCGCCGCCCTGATCGTCGGAACCGTGTCCCCAGGTTCGGAAACCGGGCATGACCGGAAGGCCCAGATTCAAATTCGGCATCATCATATTGCCGTAGGATTCATCGCGTTCGTCGACTTTCACCGGAAGTTCGGCCCTCGCGCCGCGTCGATAGTAGGCGACCGTGACCTTGTCACCCTTTTCTTTGTCGCCGATCAGGTCCACCAGGTCTTGCGTTTCCGCCACTGCCTTGCCGTCCACCGCGACGATCACATCGCCCGCCTTCAAGCCGGCTTTTTCGGCCGGGGAATCTTTTTCGACTTCGGTCACCAGAACACCCTCGCCGTTCGGCACCCCGAAATAATCGGCCAGCTGCGCGTTCAGGTCGATAATCTGCGTCCCGATGTAACTGCTGGGCGTCGAACCGAACTGGAAATATTTCCGGAGATTGTCCCCATAATTATTCCGGGCGGCATCGAATTTCCTACCGGGGCGATTACCGATTATCACCGGGTATTTGTCCTCTTTGCCGTTGTGCAGCACGACAATAATCGTCGTGTCGCCGGGATGGGTCTCCTGAACGTACTCCGACAAAACATCGGGCGAATCGACCTTCTTGCCGTTGACGGAGATGACGATGTCCTTCCGATGCAATCCGGCCTTTTCCGCCGGGGAGTCTTTCATGATGTCTACGACCACCACGCCGTCGGCCCGATCCAGGTCAAAGGCTTCCTTGAGATTCGGATCGATTTTTTGCGTGAAAACCCCGATCCATGGGGTTCCGTCTTTCTCCGTGGCGGCGCCGGCGGAGCCGATAGCAAATACGGCCAACGCCGTCAGCGCCAACATCACGCTCAAGGGGAATATTCTCGCTTTCATATCCGCTCCTCCGTTGGGATGATTTTTTCTGCCCTTTTGTACCAAAGAGTCGCGTTGCGGTTCCAATGATTGGATAGACGGGGACATGGGAAGGTTGCCGTGCATTTATCCAGACCGGACACGCGCCAACAGGGTGAGGGGAAGTCCCAATAATTTGATTTCGAAAAACCGACTGCATTTGGCCGATCAGCCCAATGTGGGTTTTGGGCCATAGTGTATCCAATTGCATCACAATTGATTGCGGGTTTGCGCGAATATCTTTTCCAGTCGGCATCCGCCTTGCAAAGTGGTTAATCAGAAACGGACAACGAACTCTGGCGGACAGGATGAAAGTTAAGTTTACCCTGACGATGGATGATGTGGTTATCAACGAGCAGCACCTGGACAACATTGTTCTCGATTGGGAAGAAGAGGTCGATCAGGAGCAGGTTCTGGAGTTGTCCCAGAAATGGATAACCTCGAGGAACTTTCTGACCAGCCGGATGATCGGCCTGGACCATGTCGGTGAATCGAGTCTGACGATCGAGCCGGTGGAGTAACCTGTGCCCGAATCGTTCGGCAAACCTGATATAAGGTAATCAGATGAGCCTACTTGCAGACATTGGCGAAAAGGGTTTGGCCCAGGCGGCCGTGGCGCAACAGCAATACCTTGACCCGGCCCGCCAGTTCATTCTGGACCATTTTGGCCAGAACGGGTTGTATGCCGCCTATTTCCTGGCTGGCGTCATCGTCCTGGTCGTCGTCTATAAACTGATCAAGCTGTCTTTCGAGTTGGTTTTCTTCGTCGCCATACCGTCAGGCCTGTCGGCCTTCGTGCTGACCTATGTGCTGCCGTATAATTTCTTTTACCTGCTCCCCGCCACCACCGCCTTGTTTACGCTGGGTCTGGTGGTTCGGGTGGTCGGTTTTTCGCGCAATTGAGTTCCCTTGCCCTACTTCCTCCTGCACAGCCAAGGCCGGGTCCCCCAGCCCGGCCTTGATCTTTTGATCCGGACCGCCCACTTCTTAAGATATTAACAGTCAATATCTTAGATTGGCGCTATCGATCTACCAGGTCGCGTCTTTGGTCCAATCTGCCTTTTGGCTGTCTGGTCTCGGAAGCCAAGCCGGGTTTGCCCGATTTCCGAATGTCCATGGTCCCCCAACGGTTCCCCAAATGAATTCTCGAACAGGCGAACGTAAGGGCATCTAACGGGTTGACAATTCACAGGATTAGTATATTTTCCATCTGACTGACGTTTATAGAGACGACAGCGTACGGCCGGCCTTGGCCGGCGGCGAAATACCAAGAATCGGTAATGGCGCCGCCATGTTTGGCCGGGGCCGCGATAATAAGGGAAATTATTTTGGACCTGCCATGTACCGGCGGATGTACCCGCCGTCAAAATCGCCAAAGAGGAAATACCCGATAGATGGAGCCGTCTGTGGAAGAGCTGATCTACCTTGACAATGCCGCGACCACCTGGCCCAAACCGGAATCGGTCTACCTGGCCATGGTGGAAACGTATCGACGGCTGGGGGTCAACCCCGGCAGGAGCGGGTACGACAAGGCCATCGAGGCCGGCGACCTGCTGCACGACCTGCGCCGGAGGCTGACCCGGTTTTTCGGGGGGGATGAAGACGCTCCCGAACGGCTGTGTTTCGGGTACAACGCCACCGATGCTCTCAACCTGATTATCTATGGGATGGTATCGCGGGGCGATCATATCGTCACGACCAACCTCGAACACAATTCGGTCATTCGACCGGTTAATCATATGGTGCGCGACTACGGGGCCGAGGCAACCTATGTTCCTTTCGACGGCAACGGATTCGTCGATCCCGAGGATATCCGCAAGGCGATCAAGCCGAACACCAAGCTGGTGATCGTCAACCATGGGTCCAACGTGATCGGAACGGTTCAACCGCTGGCGGAAATCGGCGCGGTGTGCCGGTCGAAGGGCGTGCCGTTCGCCGTGGATACCTCCCAGACGGCCGGGGCGGCGCCGATCGACATGACCGCCATGAATATCGACGCCGTGGCTTTCACCGGCCACAAGTCGCTTATGGGGTGTATGGGAATCGGCGGGATATGCGTGCGCAAGGACGTGGATATCCGCCAAACGCGAAGCGGCGGCACCGGCGTCCGGTCGGCGTACCCGTACCATCTGGAGGAGTACCCGTACCGGCTGGAATACGGTTCGCCGAACATGGTCGGGGTAGCATCGCTTCAGGCGTCGCTGGACTGGCTGGAAGCCTCTGGCGGCGTGGATGTCATCCATGCGCGGGAGATGGCGCTGACGAAGCGGCTTCTCGACGGTTTTGCCGGTATCGACGGCGTGATCACCTACTGCTGCGACAGCCTGGAAAACCATATCTCGACTTTGATCATCAACGTAGCCGGGATGGACGCTGGCGACGTGGGTATCATGCTTGATGTCGACTTCAACATCGCCACCCGCACCGGATTGCATTGCGCGCCGCTGGTGCACAAACAGCTCGGAACCGACAAGATCCATGGGGGGGTCCGGTTCGGCATCGGACCGTTCAACACCGAGGCGCATATCGACGCCGCTATCGAGGCGATGACGGAAATCGCGGCGCGGGCGCGGAAGGCCAAGAATCGGATGGCGGTCGGCCAGGATGAACGTTGACCGCGGACAAAGACAATACCGGCGGCGGGTCTCCCGACGCCGGTTTTTTCGGGGCCAGGTAACCGTGATCCCAACCTTTAGCATCTGAAACAAGCCATGAAAATCATCAATCGCGCATCCGAAGTCATCCGGCCGGAGATCATCAAGCCGGGAAGCGTCATCTATGCCGCCGGCAATGCGGCGCCGCCGCAAATATTGCTCGGCCAGCTGGCCGAAGACTTGTCGATCAAGGACGTCGACTTCTACGGCGTCCTGTTTCTGGGTGACAGGCTCAAACCGCTGTTCAGCGAGAAACGGTGCGAGGGGATCACTCATCGGATTCTGTTCAACAGCTACCTTACCCGCGAGGCGGTCAACAAGGGCTGGGCGAAGTACCAACCGATCCACCTGTCGGAGATTCCCAAATATCTGTTTCAAAAGATCAGGCCGAATATTGCGATGCTGACGGTCAGCGGCCCCGACCGGGCGGGCAACTACAGTCTGGGGACGACCGTCGAGGGCGTCTTGGCTGCTATCGCGGTCGCCAGGGCGCAAGGGGGACTGGTTATCGCCGAAGTGAACAAGAAGATGCCGTTCGTGCTGGGCACGACCATCCCGGAACATATTATCGACTATCTGCTCGAGACCGACTACGACCTGCCCATCAGCCCGTTTAAGAAGCCGGATGAGACCGCCCAACGGATCGGCGAAATCATCGCGGCGCTGTATATCCAGGACGGCCGGGGAGACAAACCGGGATCGACGTTGCAGTACGGCATCGGGGAAGTTCCCGAAGCGGTGACCGATGCCATTCTGAAACGGGGCATCGGCGATTTGGGAATTCATACCGAATTGTTTTCCGGGGCGATGGCGAAGCTGATCAAGAAAGGCGTGGTGACCAACCGCTGGAAGAAGAACGTCAATTTCGCGATCTCCGCGATTTTCCTGGCGGAAGATCAGGAGGGGTATGACTGGCTGAGTTTCAACAGCTCGGTGCAGAGCCGTCCCAGCAACGTCACCAACAACATCTTCAAGATCGCCGAACAGCCGCAGATGGTGACGATCAACAGCGCCATCGGGGTGGACCTCCACGGCAACATCTGGGCCGATTCGCTGGATGCCCGCAAGATCTACAGTGGGGTCGGAGGCCAAAGCGATTTCCTCCGCGGGGCGCAGTTCTCCAAGGGGGGCGTGGCGATTATCGCCATGAAATCGCGGACCAGGGCCGGCGTATCGAAGATAGTCGATCGCAGTCCGGGCGGCATCACGACCACGGCGACTCCCGCCGATCAGGTGATCATCGTCACCGAAAACGGCGCCTTCGACCCGCGCGGTATGAGTTTGGGGGAACGGGCGTTTGGTATCGCGCATCTGGCTCATCCGGATGACCGCGATCGCCTGTTGCAACTTATCGCCGATGACCCGGCGTTCCATCGCCCCGGTCGCCTGATTGCGGGCAAAATCCCCGGCTTCACGCCGTACGAAGAGGCCATCAAGCGGATGTGACCTCAGAATCGAAATCACTAGCATTCTACTACTGATTCGCGGCCGAAAAACCGCGATTTTTCGTTGGAATAACATGGCCTCCTTGCAGTTGTGGGGAAATGGGTTTGCCGTGTTATTTTTGATGTATATACCCTGCCATACAGCATGAGTCATTGGTATGTATACTCGGAACACCCTCAAGCCAAAAGCTTGAGGGTGCCACCCGTTGGGAGGATTCGTCGGTTGGACAGTGACCAAAAGAGATCGGGCGGTTCGCGAACCGCCCCTATGGCCAATCGCCGATTCCTTCGCGCGCGGCAAAAGCGAGGGCATTCTTCTACTGATTTGGGGCCGAAATTGCGTGATTTTTCGTTGGAATAGCATGGCGGCGTTTAGGTTGCATGGAAATGGTTTCGCTTTGTTATTTTTGATGTTTTGCGTTATTTCGCCGCTTGTTATCCCTCCCTCACCTCCGGCCCCTCTCCCAGAAGGAGAGGGGTGTCGGTGAAAGGATATGGCAGTGGCCGTAATGACCGACTCCGGATGCGATAGAATCCGAATCACCATCATTCTTCTACTGATTTTCGCACGAAAATTCGTAATAATTCTCTGGAATGGCATGGATGGCATGCGGTTGCAGGGGAATGGTTTCGATTTGTAATTTTTGATGTTTCTGGCCATTTCGTAATACAAGGTAATACGTTTTTCGTGGCTGTTGATGTGGCGTCGGATACGGGCAGGAAAGGGTTCCTGCCCGCGCAGTAAAATCACCATCATTCTACTACTGATTCGCGGCCGAAAAACAGTGATTTTTCGTCGGAATGGCATGGATGGCATGTGGTTGCCGGGAAATGGGTTTGCCGTGTTATTTTTGATGTTTCGCATCATTTCGTCGCCCTTTGTGTCGCCCTCACCTCTGCGGAAACCCACCCGCTGTCCCCGCCATGCGGGGACTCTGGGTGGGCCACAGGTTTCGTCTGCGGGGCGGGGCACCCGACCAATCCGAAGTCGCTACCCATACTCAGACGTATAGAATGCGATGGTTTCATCTGATAAAGGGGGCGGACTCGTAATCACCATCAAAGTGGTGTTGATTTTAAGGCTGATATATATGCGTGTATCTGAGGGGAAACATTTCAGGCAAAATCACTTGAACCCACCCGTTGGGTGGGGTAACCGGTAGTCAGATCGGGATAAAGACCCAATCCCCGGAGGGGATGGGGTACCGGAATGGCCGGTCGAATCAACTACTCCTCCATTTTGATTGCACGGACGCTTAGTTTCCCGGTTCATGCCCGGATACGAGATTTGAGCTCCAAGTTTACCTATAGCCCGCATCAAACCGACAGCTCCAAGGGCCGAAACGACATTCCCGTATTTTCGGTAACACAGATTGAATAGTAAG
Organism: Candidatus Zixiibacteriota bacterium; assembly: GCA_028700875.1. GTDB lineage: Bacteria > Zixibacteria > MSB-5A5 > GN15 > JAAZOE01 > JAAZOE01. The sequence goes on from JAQVRW010000013.1 coordinate 13,402, forward strand.
TACGGCGCGCATCTCTTTGAGTCGACTGGCATGCGTCGCATAATACTGTGCCATGAATAGAACCGGCGATATGCTCCAAGATATCCCTGTTCCAATTCAGTCGTCGACATGCCGGCCGGTTGGAAGACTGCTCGTGATGTATTGTAGTGGGTCAGGTCGCGGTCGATGATCCGCCCCTCACGCTGCAATTGCGAATGGAGGACGGTTCCCGGATAGGGAGTGAGTATATGAGCTGTCATCGTCTCGATTTTCCGGTCAATGAGCCAGTCGGTCGTTTTATCAAATACGTCGGGACCATCAGCGTCGAATCCGAACACTACGCTGGCATTTACCATCATCCCCCGATCGTGTATTTTGGCAATCGTCCGATTATATTCTTCGATTCGATTCTGCCGTTTATTCGCGCCCTTCAGATTCGCCGTATTCAGCGTTTCAAAACCGATAAACAGGCTTCGGCACCCGCTGGCAGCCATGGAGTCCAGGATATCATCATGCCTTCCTATGTCCGCGCTCACTGCCGTATGCCAAGTAAGCCCAAGAGGCTGTAACTCCGTTAGAAGTCTTCGTGCGCAAGATTTGTCTGCGATGAAGTTGTCATCGATGAACATGACGTGTTTGGATCTCAAAGACGCTATCTGATCAAGGATGGCTGTGATCGGCTTCATTCTATAGCCGACAGGCAGATTAGGCGAACTGTTATAGCAAAAAGCACAACGCCAGGGACATCCCTTTCCAATTGTCAGCGTATTAGTGTAAAGGTAATGTTTCTCGGCAATCAGGTTCCAGCGGGGAGTCGGAGACAAACGAAGATCGGGCGGCCGATCACTCCGATATATCTTCTTGAGACATCCTGCCGCGGCATCCTGCAACAATCGTGCCCATATTTCCTCTGCCTCTCCTATCACACACGCGTCGGCATGATCAATGCAATCGTCGGGGCAGGTCGTCGGGTATATGCCGCCAAACACAACCGGGATGCCTCGTCCCCGGTACGTCCGGGCGATATCCTGCGAGCGAACAGCGGTATCCGCCTTTACGGATATCCCCACCAGATCCGGGCTGTCTGCCCGATCCAAACGCTCGACATTCTCATCGGTAATCGTCACACTATGCTGATCCGGTGTGAGCGCTCCCAGAACAAGTAGCGATAACGGCGGCGCCATCTGTCGTTTGAAAACCGAATCCATCGGCCGCATTGTAACTTTAGGCGAAATTAATTTTATCCACATATGCAAATTGTCTTATATCGTCGCACTCGATGACCACCTGCCACGGCGGGTTGTGAGAGCCTGCTAATGCCGATCTCAATGACACGTTGTCAATCACACGATATGTTCGACTATTCATTTATACCGGCATCCAATCTGACATTATTTTACCACGATATCAATACAAAAGACGAAACCGTCTGTCTTAGTAGAACGAGTTTTTCAGCATATTATGCCCATGCCATGTTACGAAACATCCAACCCGGCGAACCGCAATTTGCCCGGCCGCGGCGGAGTGGGGCACCCGAGGGTTTCCCGTTGCCCGGCAACGAGAAGGCGGGAAATCATTTTGCCGGCCGGGGAACGGGCACCAAAGCCTTCAGGGGGTGTTGAAAGAGCCCGTCAACACGCACAGATTATGCCTATCGCATAATGATGAAATTTATAAATCGTTGGCGGGCGGCAGGTCACAATTTCGACTTCGTCGGAATCACAACCTGCCGCAACCGTTTCGGTAGGGTTTTCAACCAGCCCTTCAGGCTGGGGAGGGCGTTAAGCGGGAACCCACCGCAATAAGTTGCGGCGGGGCACCGGCCCATACGGGAAAGGGTCGGCCGGGTCAACCCGTAACATAGCGGCGCCGGCCTGCGAGATCACCGATCCGATTCGCGGACGCCATTATCATTGTCCTGTGCCGCAGACGGTTGATCCGGAATAAGCCGTACACGAATGGATTTGGTCTTACTGTCGTCGGACTTATACTCAGGGGGGATGGACGCGGCCGCACCATCACGAAGCGCATCGTAATGGGGAGACATAATCTCCACGCCGGCTTCATTGAACTTGTCCTGGATATTTTGATGCAAGTCGGAGTAGATCACGGCCATGGAGCGGGGGCTGTCGGTATAGGCGTTGAGTTCGTAGCGAACATAGAAATCGTCAAGGCTGAGTTGCAAGACAAATGGTTTCGGTTCCTCGAGGACGTGCTCCGTTGCCTTGGCCGCCGCAATCAGCAGTTCATGAATCTTCCGCCAGGGGGCGTCGTAACCGATCGTGACGGCAGTATGCAACACGAGAGGTTCGGAGTCTATTGACGCGCTGTAATTAATGATGTGACTGCTGAGCACCATGGCATTGGGGATCGTAATCAGTACGTTCTTGATTGTGCGGATGCGCGTGACGAGGATTGTCTTTTCCACGATGTCGCCGACCGTGTCGGCTATTTTGACGCGGTCGTCCACCTTAAATGGCCGCATATAGGTCAGAATTATTCCGGCGACAATATTGGCCACGATCGACGTTGAGCCCAGAGAAAAGAGGAGACCGATGAATATTGAGACGCCCTTGAATGCCGGTGAATCGGACCCCGGGAGATAGGGAAAGAGCAGGACGACAAAGAGAGCAATCACGGCCAGACGGACTATTTTGTACGTCGTCTCTGTCCACTCGACATAAAACCCCGGCAGCGAGATATGGCCAGCCTTGACGGAGTCGAAAAAGAACCTGACCAGTTTCACGGCGTAGTAGCCGAGGATAAGCAGCACAACAATCACGACGAGGTTCGGGAGATAATGCACCACCGCCATTACCATCGGCTTGATCAGGCTCCATATCCCTGCGGCCAGGTAGGACGACACATATCTGGTTTGTGGGAAAAATCCCAGGATCAGAGATGCCGCGGCATAGAGTATGAGGAGAGTCAGTACAAAACGGAGAAGGCGAGAAAGCCTGATCAGCGCGTTAGTGGCTCTTTCGGCTGACAATATCTCGAGGTTCTGCACTTTCAGAGTCCGAATGCGGCTGCCCTGCCAACCTCGAAGTTTAGTGTAAAGGAGCGTGAAGAGTCGCCTCATCCCCCATAACAAGACGACCAGAACGATTACGGTGGCCACCGTGTACACACCGGCCATCACAAGGTTCTTAAGGCTATGCTGTTCACGAGCGGCTGTGACGGTGGAGCGAATGCGGGACAGAATCGTCTCGGCCAGGGCCTTTCGGTCCATCCCTGCGGCACCGGCATCCATTTCCGTCACGGTCATGACGATGACTTCGCCGACCATTATTTCGCTCCCGGCTTCCGTCTCCTGGATAACGATCGAGTCGGGATTAAGCGAACGGTCCTCAACGATCCGTCTCAACTTCTCATTGATGGTCCGGGCGCGGTCCTCCGGAGAAAAGGAAAAGACCCTTGCAGAGACAAAGAAAAGCGTATCAGAGTCCACGACGATCGGCGCCCCGGAGGACTCTCTGATCACGGACGGCTTGCTGCTGTCCGGGATCAATTGGCCTTCCGATGCCTGCGCCGCGCTCCCTATCGCCACGAGGCAAACCAACTTAAATAATATTCGAATCATCCCAGGCTCCTTGCATCTTGAGATCGATACACACAATCAGTCGAGCACCTCGCCATAAACGGGGTGGAATCCTGCCTGCCAATGACATCACGTTCGACGGTCCCACCCTGTTTTCGACGGGGGCGGGTCCCGCGAATATCGATCTGAATTTCCCGTTGTCAATCGCGCGATACGTTTGTCTATTCCCTGCTCCCGATATCAAGTATAACGCAATTTGACCGCCGGAATGATGGTAAAAACGAAGGCGCAGGCATAAGCAGAAGGTATTGTCAATGGTATGCCGATACCGACGGGGATTGTATTGTTCTGCTGCCCGGCCGAACAGTAGTTCATCTCACGACCCGCCGCGGCGGGGGGGCACCCGGCGGGTTTTCCGTTGCCCGGCAACGAGAAGGCGGGGACGGGGGGGCAAAATTCGTTGGAATTGGTTGAAACCGGGAGCGGGGGGGCGACGTTATAACCATCATGTTGCGTTCGGCCACTAAACCGGGTATCTTGCCTCAAGCATGAAGACATCATCATTGATCACGTTTCTTACCATCGCGCTCGCCATCTACGGTTCGGTCAACCTGTATATCGGTATCCGGGGATGGCAGTCGTTTCCTCATGGCTCCTCGGCGCGATGGTACTTCCTGGCCGCCTTCCTGTTCGTTTCCCTGTCGTTTATCGCCGGACGGTTCATGGAGCGGGCCTCGATGACCCTGGGCAGCTATATCTTCGTGTGGATCGGTTCCGTTTGGCTGGCCGTGATGGTGTATGCCTTCATGGCCGTTCTGGCGCTGGACATCCTGCGGACGATCAACCACTTCCTGCCCTTTTTCCCCGATGTCATTGCTCAGAATTATGCGAAGGCCAAGCAGATAACCGCCCTGTCGATTTCCGGCCTGGTCGCGGTAGTAGTCGCGGTCGGGTATATCAATGCCATGGCCACCAATATTCAGACGCTCGACCTGACCATCCCCAAAGGGGCCAACGGCCGCAAGGATATCACGATCGTCGCCGCCTCCGACATGCATCTGGGAACGATTATCGGGCGATGGCGATGCAACTCCCTGGTCGAGCAAATCAACGGCCTCAAACCGGACCTGATCCTTTTGGCCGGGGATATCGTGGACGAGGACCTCGGGCGGGTGGTTCAGCAGAATCTGGGAGAGGAATTGAGCAGGCTTGACGCTCCGTTGGGCGTGTATGGCATCAACGGCAACCACGAATATATCGGCGGGGTGGAAAGAGCCGACGCGTATCTTCGCGACCACGGCATCACGATGCTTCGCGACAGCGTCGTGACCCTCGACGGCGGCATCTCCCTGGTCGGCCGCGACGACCGTTCCGCGAACTGGGGGGGCGGGCCGGGCCGAAAGCCGCTTGAAGTACTCATGGCCTCGGTCGATAAGAGCTTGCCGGTGATCCTGATGGATCATCAGCCATTCGGGCTGGGCGAGGGAGTCGCCAATGGGGTCGACTTGCAGTTGTCGGGCCATACCCATCACGGGCAGTTGTGGCCGTTCAATTATATCACCGACCGCATCTACGAGGTCAGCCGGGGATATAAGAAAATCGGCAATACCAACGTCTATGTCTCCACCGGCTTCGGCACGTGGGGGCCGCCGGTACGCTTGGGCAACCGCCCCGAAATCGTCAAGATCACCCTCCATTTCCGGCCGTAATCGGACACCCGGCATACGCCTCGCGGACAATATCGGGGATCGGGAATCTTCTCGTCGGAAAGCAGGAAAGGCATACGGCGGGATTACTGCTTCTTGGCGATGGTGACTTCGCCGGCATTGAAGGGGCGGAGGCCCTCGGGCGTGTCGAGCACCAGGTTGCCGTTATCATCGATATCCACGGCCACGCCGGTGATGGTCTTGCCGCGCTGGTCGAGGCTGACTTTCTTGCCCATCAAGTACGAGCATTTCAATATGCGCTTGCGCAAGGGGGCCAGGCCGGATTTCAGGAAACGGCGATAGTCTTTCTCGAAACAGACCAGAAACTTCTGCAAAAACTCCACCCGCCGGATCAGTTCCTTGAATTCCACCCGCAGGGAAGTCGATGTCGCGGCGATATCGGGCGGGAAGTCGCGGC
>JAQVRW010000014.1 GCA_028700875.1 Candidatus Zixiibacteriota bacterium
GAAAGCCAAGATGGTCGCCATTGCCGCCTGCATGCGAAAGCTCCTGCTTATCACTCAGGCCATGCTCAAACACCAAACACCCTTTAACCCGGAGCTAAAACCCTTGACCTAAGACACGGTATCTACGACCGACCCTTGCATCTTCGGCAGTGCCGCGCCCGCGACGATCAACGTTTTAAACCAATCGATTATTGGGCCGTAGGGGCGAGCGGGTGCTCGCCCAAAGAGGCTCTTCCGGGCTAAAACGCCACGCCGCTGACCAGAACGCTCAAACTGGTATGATGGTAATCGATATCATCAGCGGACGTGACGCCAAATGATAAATACGCCCCCACCTGCAAGTGCCGCGCGAATTCGTATCCGCCGCCCAGGAGCATCCCATAACCCGGATCATGATGGTCGGTCTCTTCTGGAAGAAAGCCATAAAATCCGAATCCGACGGTGGTGAAAGCCGTTTTCCCGGGCTGGCCGAAATAATGGTACCAGGCGCCGCCGTCAAATCCCTGGGTAATCGTTTCCTTCAAGATGTCGGAGTTGTAACCGGCTGCGTTCCCCTCGTAGACGATCATGTTCTTCTCATCCCAGGCATACCCGATCAGGACGTTGACTCCCACTCCGGCCTTTGTTTCATGGTAACCATATACGGTATGGCCGAGGAAGGATTCCTCCACCGACCATCTCGCGACCGGCGCAAAGCCGAGTCCGCCGCCCAGTACGAATCCTTTGCGATGGCCGTCGAATCCTGTCGCGGTTGAAGCCAGGAGGATGGCCGACAGCGTGATGAGAATTGTTGTTTTCTTCACTCTGCTCTCCTTGCCCGTGGGATGTAAATTATCTATCAAAAGATAGGGTCGCTTCATTGGGCAGTCAAGATGGAAAATAATCAGACGGCTTGCCCCACCCCACCGCAAGCGGCGGGGCACCCAATTCATACCACGCGATGGGGGGATTAAGGAGTCTTGGTTTCCGAGGCGTCGATATTTTGCCTGGCCAGTTGTTTGGCTTTGTGGGCGAAATAGTAGATGAGGATGATGGTCACGATGATGCCGCAGGAGATGGCCGAATCGGCCATGTTAAAAATCGGCCAGCGGTCGAGATGATACGACCCGATCGAAATATCCGGAATATCGCAGTCGATAAAATCGACCACCTGCCCGAATCGGAAACGATCGATGATGTTGCCGGCTGCGCCGCCGGCGATGATCGACAACGGCAGCGTCATAAAGCGGATATGGCGTTGCTTGATGATGTAATAGACCAGGCAGACGAAGATGATGATGGAAAAGATGAGGTAAAAGGTGGAACCGCCCAGCTTGGTGCTGAACGCGCCGCCGACATTATAGACCAGGGTCCAGCGAACGGTCTCGCCGAGGAAGGGAACCGGGACCGACGGCGTCAGGGTCTTCAGGGCGATCAACTTGGTGACCTGGTCGGTCAACAACACGAGGAAGAACAGGATCGCCGGCAACCTGAGAGACTTGTCGGTCACTTGGCGCGGGCCTTATTCTTTTCTTCCTTTTCCTTGCAGTCGATGCACAACCGGGCGTGCGGAACCGCCTCCAGCCGGGCCGTGCTGATATCCTCGCCGCAGTTGGCGCATTTCCCGTAGGTGCCGTCCTGGATACGACGCAGAGCCTCGTCGATATGATAGACCAGCCGCCCCGATTTGGAGGCCAGATGGAACTTTTTCTCGCGCTCCTGGGCATCGGTACCCATATCGGCCATGTGATAGGTGTATGAGGACAACTCCCCGGTGGAATCCTTGATGGTATTGGCGGAGTCCTTGCGAAGGTCTTCCAGGTCCTCAACCAACGCCTTCCGTTTTTCGAGAAGGAGTTTTTCGTATTTCTTAAGATCCGACTTTTTCACCGTTACCTCCCGCGCTGTTACGTCCGAAGAACCGTTAGCGCCGCTTTTTGGCCGTTGATGGTCCATACTTGGGCATCATGGCCGGCGCGGCTGAGTTCAATCCTCTCCAACGAATCGGCCAGTGTCTCGGCACAAATATATTTCTCATATCTGCCGACGGCGCCGGTCAGCGGCTCATCGGCAAACAGCCTGATACGAATCCTATCGGTAACCTCAAAGCCGGAGGTCTTGCGCATGTTCTGGACCTTGTTGACTATCTCACGCGCAAATCCCTCGTCAACCAATTCCGGCGTCAGCGTAACGTCCAACGCCACCGTCAAGCCCCCGTCGGATTCGACCGCAAAACCGTCCTTCTCGTCCCGGACGATCTCCACGTCCTCGGCGGTAAGATCAACTTCGCGGCCGTCAAATGCAACTTTAAGATGTCCGTCGGCCAAAAACTGTTTAATTTCATCGGAAGATAGTTTTTTAACCGCTTCGGCCACTGCCCCCAGATTCTTGCCCAGTTTCGGCCCCAGCCGGGAGAAGACCGGTTTGGCCCCAAACGATATATATTTGCCGGGGTCGTCCATCGGCTCGGCCCGTTTGATATTCAGCTCCCGGAGCATGACTTGCGCCACTTCCGGCGACAGCGTCCGCCCGTCCTCCGTATGGGTCAAAATCCGAGCCAACGGCTGGCGGACCTTCAGATTCTTCCGTTTCCGCGCCGACAAGGCCAGCGTGACCAGCTTCTGGACCAACGCCATTTCCCCTTCGAGTTTGTCGTCGATCAACGCGGCGTCGAATTTCGGGAACGAGGTCAGGTGAATCGATTCCGGCTCGTGTCCGGCCCCAGTAACGCGAAGCTGCCGATAAACATAGTCGCTAAAAAACGGCGCAAATGGGGCCATCAGGCCGCACACGCCCAGCAAAATATCATACAGCCGGGAATAGACCAGCATCTTGTCGGGATCGTCCCCGCTGCCGTAAAACCGCGACCGGTTCAACCGGATATACCAGTTGGACAGGTCCTCGATGACGAAATCCTGAACTAGGCGTATCGCCCTGGTGAGGTTGTAGTGGTCGAGCGCTTCGGTGACTTCCTTGACGGTCGAGGTGTAGCGGGAGAGAACCCAGCGGTCGATCAGCGTTTCCGGGCCGACCTGCGACCGAAGATATTCGCCCACGCCGACACCATGACGGGTGGCCTCATCGGCGACGTTATCGATATTGGCATACAGCGCCCAGAAGGCATAGCAGTTCTTGAACGTGTCGAGGAATTTCCGTTGCACCACGGCCACTCCCTCGGGATCGAACTTGAGCGCGATCCAGGGATGGGAGGTGACCATCATGTACCAGCGGACGGCATCGGCGCCGTAGGTGTTGACCATGAGGAAGGGATCGATCACGTTGCCGACATGCTTGGACATCTTCTTGCCCTCTTTGTCGACGACGAATTCGATCACGATGCAGTTCTTGAAACAGGGCTGGTCGTAGAACATGGTGGAAATGGCCAGCAGCGAATAGAACCATCCCCGCGTCTGGTCTACCGCCTCGGAGATGAATTCCGCCGGGAACAGCCGGTCGAACCGGTCCTTGTTTTCGAACGGGTAGTGCCATTGGGCGAACGGCATCGCCCCGGAATCGAACCAGACGTCGATCACTTCCGGCACCCGTTTCATCCGGCCGGAACAGGCCGGGCAGGTCAATTCGATTTCATCGATATGCGGTTTATGCAGATCCATGCCGTCGGGGACGTTGATCCCCTCCCGGCGGAGCTGTTCGATCGAGCCTATGGCCTTGGATTGGCCGCAGTTTTCACAGATCCAGATCGGCAGGGGGGTTCCCCAGAACCGTTCGCGGGACAGCGCCCAGTCGACATTGTTTTCCAGCCATTCGCCGAATCGTCCCGCCCCGATCTCCGGAGGATACCAGTTTATCCGCCGGTTGTATTCCAGCAGCTTGTCACGGAATTGCGTGGTGCGGATATACCACGATTTCCGGGCGATATAGATGAGCGGGGAATCGCATCGCCAGCAGAACGGATAGCTGTGCGTGTAGATTTCGGAGGCGAACAACAGTCCGCGCTTTTTCAGGTCGGCGATAATTTCCGGGTCGGCGTCCTTGACGAACTTGCCGGCCAGCCAGCCCGTGTCTTCCTTGAAATGGCCGTTATCATGGATCGCCTGAAGAACCGGCAGGCCGTGCTTCTGCCCGATTTCGTAGTCGTCGGCGCCGAATCCGGGAGCGATATGCACGATCCCGGTGCCGTCATCCTTGGTCACAAAATCCCCGGTGACCACAAAGAACGCCTTGTCGGCCTGGTCGGCGAAGATATCGAACAACGGGTGGTACTTGCGCCCGGTATATTCCGACCCCGGTTTGCGGTCCAGAACCTCGAATTCCGTCCCCAGCACCCGTCCCGCCAAAGCCTCGGCCAGAACCAATTCTTCGCCGTTGTACTTGACCCGGATATACTGCTGGTCCGGATGGAAACAGATGGCGGCATTCGACGGCAACGTCCAGGGGGTGGTCGTCCAGACCAGATAGGAAAAGTCGCCATCGGCGGCTTTCATCCGGACAAAAACCGAGGGGTCGTTGACATCGGCATACGCCTGCGAAACCTCATGCGACGACAAGGTCGTTTCGCATCGGGGGCAGAACGGGACGATTTTGTGTCCCTGGTAGATCAATCCCCGGTCGAAGAAGTTGGCCAGGATATGCCAGACCGTTTCGATATAGTAATTTTCGAGCGTGATATAGGCCTTGTCCAGATCGAGCCAATACCCGATTCGGCGGGTAATTTCGTCCCAGTCCTTTTTATAGGCAAATACCGACTTACGGCATTCCTCGTTGAATCGGGCGACGCCGAATTCGGCGATTTTCTGCTTGGAGTCGAGCCCCAGCTTTTTTTCGACCTCGACTTCGACCGGTAAGCCGTGAGTGTCCCATCCCGCCTTGCGGTCTACCTTGAAGCCCTGCATGGTCTTATAACGACAGATCAGGTCCTTGATCGTCCGGCTGATGACGTGATGAATGCCGGGGCGGCCGTTGGCGGTCGGGGGGCCTTCGAAGAAGACGAAATCGGGTCTTCCGGCGGCCTGGTCGAGTGACTTTTGGAAAATCCCGTTTTTATCCCAGAATTCGAGGATTTGCCGTTCCAGGTCGGTCCATGAGAAGTTCTCTTTTAGCTGGTCGAATTTCATGTGCCAATCCTATAATTTTTAAACCAAGTAATCTATTCCTTTTGCCGGTGGATGTAAAGCCTTTTTTCGGCCGGCCGGAGGGGGCAGGCGATGGGCAACCGCCCGAATCCCTTTCCAAAAAACCGGGCGGGGAGACATATTATATGACGATAATTGCCGTCACGGAGCCGGTCCCCTACTTTCCCGATTCCATCGTTGACGCCCCGCTTTGAATCGTACTATTTTATGATTGAACCGCAGTCACATCATGCCAAGGGGAGCCTATGTCGGAGTTTCGTCAGAATCTGGCCACCAAGGAGTGGGTTATCCTGTCCGCCGACCGGGGGAAGAGACCGTCGGATTTCATAAAGGATAATCCCCGCCGCCAACCGGTTCCTCCGTACAAAGATGATTGTCCTTTTTGTAAAGGCAACGAGCATTTGACCGCCGACCCGACGCTGGTCTATTCCGAGGAGGGGCAGTGGAAGGTGCGGGTGGTGCCGAATAAATACGCCGCCCTTCAGCCGGATCAGGACACCCGCCGGGCCTGTGTGGGATCGTTTCTCACCGCCCACGGTTTCGGCATCGCCGAGGTGGTGATCGAACATCCCCGGCACAATCTGACGTTGGCCCGGATGGAGATCGATGACGTCGCCACCGTGCTGCGGGCGTATCGTGACCGCCAGCAAGCGATCAGTCGCAATCCCGACGTGAACCTGGTGACCATCTTCCGCAATCACGGCCCTCGAGCCGGGACGTCGCTTGCGCATCCTCATTCGCAGATCATCGCCACGCCGATCGTGCCGCCGCACGTGCGCAACCCGTGGGAACAGGCGGTCCTCTATTACGATGAGCACGGACACTGCGTCTATTGCGATATGATGAGGGAGGAAATCGCGCAGAAGGTCCGCATTATCACCGAGACCGATCGTTTCGTGGCTTATTGTCCTTTCGCCGCCCGATCGCCGTTCGAGGCGCGGCTGTATCCCAAGCGGCATATGCCCAGTTTCTTGTCCATGCAGGATGATGAGCTTGTGGAGATGGCCGGTATCCTGCGGGATTTGCTCGCGCGGCTGTACACCTGCCTGGACGATCCGGATTACAATTTCATCATTCGTTCGGCGGCTATCGGCGACGAGGACGTCCGGTATCTGCATTGGTACATGGTGGTCATTCCGAAGGTGTCGATCCCGGCTGGGTTCGAGATGGGGTCGGGGATATACATCAACAGCGTCGCCCCCGAAGATTCCGCCGCCTGTTTGCGGGAGACGAAGATTGAATGTCCCTGCCGTGGAACCAAGTAGGCTTACAATTGAAGTCCTTGAATCGTAAATGAATCGATAGAGAAAAGGGGAAATAACGAAAAGAAGGAGACCAGTACGAGATGGCCAATTCGCGACTATTGGCGGCCGGACTGAGTTTGCTTGTCCTTTTGCTCATCGCATCGTGCGGCGTCGAGAGAAGAGTGATCATTCTCAACGGGTGTGACGACGATGAGGTGCTTTTTGATCTTTATGCCCATACGGAAAAGGTTGCCCCTTTCTTGATCAAAAACGCGATAGACACGGTCTATTCCGATTCGTTGGCCGAATGCGGTTTCATCCTGCAGATGGGTCCGCGGGAAAAACACATAAATGGCGTTGTCACTGATGTCGATTTGGTAGATGAATGCAAAAGTTTCTTTGGATTGAAGTGATGGGGACTTAATTTAACGACTCCCTGTCAAGCGTGCGTACGAAACCACTGGCATCGTGAAGGATAAGCAAGCCATGTCAGGTTTCTCGTCCCGGCACCTTTCAGAGGCTGGGACTCGGAACGCTAGTCTACGGTCCACTAAGAAATCATGGATTAAAAGAGATGCTCTCCGGGCGAGCACCCGCTCGCCCGTACAATAATGTCAATGATGAAGCGAGTCCCCGGTTATTTCGGTTGACGATGGGCCACCATTGCCGCGGCCTGATTGGTCGGCATGATCCGCACCTGATGGATGTTCACATGCGGCGGGCGGGTGACGCAAAACAGGATCGCCTCGGCGACATCGGCGCCCGAAAGCGGCGTGATTCCTTCATACACCTTCCCGGCGCGGCCGGTGTCGCCGTGGAACCGCACGATGGAAAATTCCGTCTCCACCATGCCGGGATCGACGACCGAGACCCGCACGGGACTGTCCACCAGATCGATCTGCATCCCCTTGGTGATGGCGTCGACCGCGAATTTCGTGGCGCAATAGACGTTGCCGGCGGGATAGACCTCATGCCCGGCGATCGAACCGATATTGACGACGTCGCCCCGCTTCCGCGCGACCATGCCGGAAATAACAACCCGGCTGACATACAACAGACCCTTGACGTTGGTGTCGATCATCTCTTCCCAGTCGGACAATAGGCCCTCGTGAAGCTTGTCCAAACCGCGGCTGAGTCCGGCGTTGTTGACCAGGATATCGATCGCGCGGTATTTCTCCGGCAGGGACGAGAGTTTTTGCTCGACCTCTTTCTGGTTTCGGACATCGAGGCCGAACGCGTGAACATCGACGCCGTACTTGTCTATCAGTTCCTTGGCCAGTTGTTTCACGCGGTCTTCGCGACGGGCGCAGATGACCAGACGGGCGCCCTCGCGGGCGAACAGTTCGACGCAGGCGCGGCCGATCCCCGACGAGGCCCCGGTGATGAGGGCGGTTTTATCTTTCAATTGCGGCATGGTCACACTCCTTCATTTCCGGATGAAACGTATGCCGACAATCTACACGGCGCGGCAGGGGCTGTCAAGCCGATGATAAGGCCTATAATTTGAAATAGTCGGGGTCGTATACAAGCGTCGCCCCGAGATGGCCGGTGATGCCGATGATGACGACGTTGATAAACAGCATCGCATGGTAAAGCCGCCGTAGCCTGATCGATCCGCCGCGTTCCGCCACAAAGCCGGCGGTCGCCGACAGGATCGTCCATGTCCCTGCGGTCAAACCGAAAAATCGATGCCAGGAGAAGTACCCGGCCAACAGCGCCGGCCACGATGACCCCGCCCCGGCCGCGAGGCCGAACAGGACGGTCACGACGCCCGACAAGGCCGCCAGATACATCAGCCGGTATGATATGTGATCATACGATTGTTTTTTTTGCATGATCGCCCGGAGCGAGAAGAAGGTGGCGGTGATGACAAGGGCAATCGGAAAATGGACGACTACCGGGTGAAGCTTCCCCGCCAGCCGAATCACTTTCGATGTTTTAACCCCACCCCGCGTTGGCACCTGGTCGGCCGAGTCTCTCGTCTGTTCAAGCGCGCCGGTATCGGTCGGCATGCCGGAAGAGACGTCGGCGGTCGATGACGCGACGGCGAACTGGGGGAGATTGGCCAGGTAGGCGGAGGGGTTGGCCAGGAAGTCGCGACGGCATTTGGTGCAGCAGAAATAGACCCGTTTCCCCTGATACTCCACAAAAATGGTCGAATCCACCCTTTGATCGGTCAGTACCGGGCAGTAATCATTGGCCGGTGTGGCGGTCTGCGTATGGGAAACATTGACCAACAACAGAATCGCCATCATTGCCGCCGATATGAAGGCGGTTCGGCGGAACAGTCTTGACGATGATTCATTCATTCATCACCCCCGTCGTGAAGAATAATCCCAATCGTGCGGCCGGATTCAAGAAACGCGCCGCGCCGCAACGAGGCAACGGAAAAACAAACCGGCGGCGGGAAATCCCGACCGCCGGTTCTGTGCCGATCCAATAGCGTCCGACCATCCATCCGTGGAAGTCGGTTTATCCCTAATTGGTCTTGCTTTCTTTCGCGTCCGCTTTGACCTCTTTCGAAGCTGGCTTGTCCATGGCGGTCAGATATTTCTGCGGATCCTTGTTGAAATCGCCGACGCATTTCTTGCAGCAGAAATACACCCGCCGTCCGTCGAAATCGGTATAGGCCGACTTGTCGGTCAGCTTCTCGCCGGAGACCGGGCAGGTCGTCTGGACGTTTTCAAACAACACGCCTTCGGCGGCGGCCTTCTTGAAATACTTGTCCGGGTCGGCTTTCATTTTATCCGGGCATCCCTTGCAGCAGAAATAGACCCGTTGTCCCTGGATGTCGATATAGACGGTGGAGTCGATCTTGCTGCCCATGACCGGGCAGATCGTCTGATTGTGAAGCTGTTTGGGGGCTTCCTTGGGCGTTTCCTTGGCCGGGGGATCGGCGGCGAAAACGTTGACCACGAAAAGGAGGGGATCCCCAGGGTGATGATGACCAAGTTGTTTCGTTTCATAAACGGCCTCTTTCAGTTGAATTCTATTCTTCAGGTAGCCTGTGCTCTACCCAAACGCGTTTTCTCTTCCGTATTTCTCATAACAAAACCGCACCGCAATCGTTCCCGTGCGATATCAAATCCGCCGGCAACACTTGCCGCCGCCGTCATTATACACACGCCGGTCCGTCGGGTGTCATAAAATCCTTACCGTGTTGCCGGATAGGGGGATAGCGTCCCGGCCGATGGCCTATTTTACCGGCAGGCGGTTTTGTTCTGCGCGATTCCCTCGAATTGTTCGATCT
Source organism: Candidatus Zixiibacteriota bacterium (assembly GCA_028700875.1). GTDB lineage: Bacteria > Zixibacteria > MSB-5A5 > GN15 > JAAZOE01 > JAAZOE01. The sequence goes on from JAQVRW010000014.1 coordinate 9,567, forward strand.
GTTTGTTGACACAGCGGCAGAAGCCGTGGAAGATGGCGCACACGCCGCCCATGAGCGAGAATATGCCCCAGAACAGCGGGCGACCGAAGACATGCATCATGGTCGGTTTGGAATACGGCAGGAGCAATATCCCCCACGTGATCATGTATGCGCCGATAACGATACAGCAATGGCCGAAGACCAGTGTCGCTACCCGGCCGGGTTTCAACGCCAGGACGACCAACGCCGCCCCGATGAGCAGCGGGATGATGCTGGCCATGCTCTGTGAAGTCGCTATTCCCAAAATCCCGAGAACGATCAGGACTATTCCCAACCCGGCCGTTATTCGGCTTGGTTTCATGCGATAACCCCTTTCGTATAGTTACGATACGGCCGTAATATAGCATGGTTGCACATGAACAGAACCCATATTCGATGAAATCATTCAGCGATATTGCATGGGAGCCCCGGTCCACCGGGAGTGTTGAAAAACCTGTGCCCGGTCCGCCTGCGGCGGATCCACGTCGGCCGGGTCAGTCTCCCTAGGGCAGATGTGGGCATCTGCCGCCCACAAATATGCATGAGTGGCAATACCATAACAAGGATTTGAAGAGACTTTGAGATCGCCACGGCTGTCCGCCTTTGACGGACGGCCTCGCAATGACGTGGTTGAGGGTTTTTCAACAGGACCCTCCGAGTCGGGATGTCATACACACGGATGCCGATTGATATGAGTGGTCGATGGATACCGGCGGGTTGAAATAGCCTTTTCGCGGCGAACCGGATGTAATTCCGTTTGCATGGAATCCGTTGGTATAGTATAATAGGCTATGTTTCAATGACATGGATTCTGCGAATGACCCGAAAGAATATTCCCCATACACGGCACCCTGCTCCGATGAATTCTTCAGAATGGTCAACCGGTTACGCTGTCCTGATGCCCTTTATTGTTTTGCCTCTCGTGTATCTGATCGGTGCTTTTTATCCGGGGTATGCTACCTGGGGATTTAATTATGGGGGGATGTTTCCTCGCTTGGTGTCCGTGGGCATACTCGCGATAGTATGCCTGTTGATGATTCCGGCCGTCTCGCGGAAAATCCTGACGAAAAGCGAACAGGGTATGGCCGCATTGCCGGGACCTTTGCGGAATATCAACCGGGTTGTATTGGTCGGCCTGGTATCGGCCCTGCTGTTGTTTTTGTTCATTTATTGGCGGTCTCGGGCGTTGTTCTACGGCGACGGCTTTCTGGTCCTGGAATATCTTTCTTCCAGCCATGATGCTGTCATCTCCGGAAAGAACCTCACGCAACTTTTATCGATTTTGTCCTTCCGATTTTTTCTGCCGCTGCTGACGCAGGCGTTGCACGCCCGCCCGGAAATTGTCATGGCCGTAATTAATGCCCTTGGGGGAGTGGTTGGATTTTGGGCGCTGTATGCCATATCGAAACGGCTGACCGATGACCCTATTCGCGGCCGATTTCTATTCTGCGGCATGCTGACCAGCGCGACGGTTATTCTTTTCTTCGGTTATATAGAAAATTACACCTGGGGCATCGCTCTGGGCTTGTGGACTCTGTATTTTTCCCTGGATTATGCCATACGGGGACGGCATCCCGCCCTGATGGTCATGTGCGCCCTATTGGCATTGATGTACCACGCCGTGACGGTCCCTTTCCTGCTGGCGGCGATTATGTCGGTGATGCTGACACGACGACAGGAGGACAGGCCGTGGGCCAGATTCGGCTATGGCTGGTTAGGAGTGGCGCTGGTTGCCGGTTCTTTCATCATGGTCGGAGTTTTGGACCTGGCCGGATTGAACGACTATTTCGTATCGATCCGTCCGACCGGCGACAACCCCTATTGGTTTTTGTCAGGGGCGCATCTTCTTGATCAATTCAACCTGCTTTTGATGGTGGCGCCGCTGGGGGTGACGTTGACCGCGTATTGCCTGATCGTACGGCGGCAGCGGAAGAATTCCCCCGACCGGGCGGGAATCATTTTGGGGACGACTGCCCTGGCGTCGGTTCTCGTCGCTTTCTGGATAGATCCGGCGTTGGGCGCTCCCAGAGATTGGGATCTCCTGTCGATCGTCGGTTTTCCCGTGAGCCTCTGGGCGGCTTACCGTTTTTCCCGAAAGCGTGGATTTGCCAAACACGGAGGGGCGCTGATCGTCCCGGTTTGCCTGATCGCCGTTTTGAACGTCGGCCCCAACCTGTATGAAAAGAACCACCCCGATCGAGCTTTGGAACGGTTGGATGCGCTTTTGTGGGAATGTCCGCACTATCAGACGACCTACAAAAAGGCCTTCCGCGTCATGTCGTGGGGTACGACCCTGACCGGCTGGCTGGGACGAGATGATCTGGCGACAAAGTACTTCCTGCGCCGCGTGCAGACGGAATCGAAATCACCCGGATGCTGGTTCAGTCTGGGCGAGATTTATTACAAATCCGGATCGAACGACTCCGCGGCCTCTTGTTTTGAACAAGCGATCGAGTACGACTCCGCGAGTGCATTGTATATGCTCAGTATGTCCTTTGCCCGGAAAAGACAAGGACTTTTGAACGAGGCTTTGGATTACGCCATTTTGGGTGAGCGGTTGGACTCGAATGATGCCACCATTCCTGCCGTGCAAGGGTTAATACTCCGCGACCTGGGGCGGTTTGACGAGGCTATTTCCTGTTTTCGACGCTCTCTCAAAATCGATCCCGACACCGCGCTTCATCTATTCAATCTGGGATTTACCTATTACACCGTCGGCCGGTACGACTCCGCACTTGTGTACCTGCAACGTGGATACCAGCGGAACCCGCGACTGGCGGGTATTCATGAACCGTTCATCATGACCCTGCTGGCTCTTGGCAGAGATGGCGATGCCGAACAGGTTGTGCGGGAATACCAGGCAATCAGCCCGAGCGCCCCCGGTTTGGACTATTACCGCGCAAAACGAGCGGCTTTGTCAAAGAAGTAAGTCACGGGTAAGCGAAACGGGGGTCCGCCGCAGACGGACCGCGCACGAACGGACTTGCAGATTTTCATACCTCCCAGCTCAATGAATCAATGGTGCGCGAAATCCACTTTGTACGTAACCCACATGCCTATCGGTTTGCCGTTTACCGTTGCCGGACGCCACTTCCCTTTATATGCAGCGGCGACGGCCGCTATCTCAAATCCATACCCAGGGCGATCACATTTGAGAGCATTGGCTTTCAGCACCTTCCCTTGCGGATCTACGAAAGCCTGCACCATGACGGATCCGGTCACGTTCGCGCGCCTGGCGGCGACGGGGTAGATGGGCGGTTCCCCATAAATCTGAACCGGATGCTCATCGACGGCGATAAACTCGTCGGGGTTCGGAAGATTCGGATCCGGGGTCGATATCGTCGAATCGGGCTGGAAGGTGATTCTTTCTTCCCGGCCATGAGTTCCGCCCATCCAGGCGCACCCTGCCGTTAGGATTCCGAATGTGATGAAGAGAAGTATTGTTCGGAACATCGACCCTCCGTAACCTGCAACCTTGATGTCACTCCGATTAAAGATATTGGGATACGCTTGCGAGTCAAGCAAATATTCTTCGTGCGCGGCGGACGGGCCGCACACAGATTACATCAGGCCGGGAAACCCAGGCCCAACAACGGAGGAAGACGACGTCGTAGGGGCGCGGTTTCCGCGCCCGGAAAGAATCGTACATTATTCAAACTCAGCGCCCCACCCCTTATTGCTTCCGTGTGAGGGATTGTACCTGTCAAATATCCATTTTGCCGGATTGTTCTCTATGTATTTACGTATCCGCCGCAAATCGTCCTCATTACGGATAATATGTTCATAATAATTTCGCTGCCACAATTTCTCACCCGGCGACTTGCGGACTGCGTTCAATCGTTTGGTCGTTTGATACTTCAGATAGGCCACTATTTGGCCCAACGAGCCTTTCGATACCGCCTCAGCCGGAACGTGTCGATCATTGCATTCCAGAATCAGTATACAGTGAACGTGATTTGGCATCACTATGAATGAGTCCACTTTGGCCAACGAGAAATGTTCGGGAAGTGAAAGCATGCAATCAACAACGATATCTCCCAGTTGGTTGAGTCGAACTGCCGTGTCGATAACCTCACCAAAAACCCCGCCCTGGTCTCTGGAGCAAATGGTGATGTAATAGGCCCCCGATTGAGAATAGTCGTATTCCCTCAACCGCATCGGTTTCCTCTTCGGAAGTTCGGCCATCTATCTCGCCCTGGTCTTTTCCTTCGTTCGGATGATGATGCCAATAAACACGCATTGGAACGAATAATCAAGTATTGTTACAAACAAATGCCGAAGACGGGCCGGGAGACCCGGCCCCTACGACTGGGGATGATTTTTGTGTAGGGGTGCGGTTACCGCGCCCGAAGGGATTCACTGCCGATTGATATGAGCGCTCGATGGGTACCGACGGGTTGAAGCTACCTTTTCGCGGCGCACGAGGACGTACGCTGCGCACGAATACTATCTGGAGCGCACCCGGCGGCGGATGGGGACGTCCGACCGCGTACAGACTATTATTTCTTCAGTGCGAATTCAATCTTGTATGCGACCCAAACACCGATTGGATTTCCATTATTATCCATTGCCGATTTCCATTTTGAGCCGTAAGCGGCCGCGATAGCTGCTTCCTCAAAACCATAACCGGGATGCGTGCATTTTACCGCATTTGCGCGGCGGACGAAACCATGTTTATCAACGAATACCTGAAGGATCACTGAGGATTCGATCCCTTTTGCTCCAGCCAAGCGCGGATACTCCGGAACTGGTTCATATACTTGCACAGGTAAAGGATAATTGATTAATGAGGTATCAGGTGGTGGAACGATGGTGTCGTCATCAACGAGGACGGACGCGTTCATGGCTCCAGATGGCATCTCATGCTGTTCCTTCATTACTGCGCATGGACGACAGCAGGACGCGACGATGATCGCGACAAAAACAAGAGCACAGAGCCTTAACATAATCTCCTCCCTGCAATCATATATCAAAATACAAATTCATTCATCGTCAAGTCAATACTATTGACGTTTGACTGGAGAGAATGTGCAAAGGGTCGTCCGGATGAGGTATCAAGGAACAGAACCTTCCCACCTTGAAGGATAGGCCACTGGCCAGCCATTGGAAAGATGGATTCCCGCCTGCGTGCGAATAATACCATTGGCAGGCGAAAATAAAAAGGGCGCGGAACCCGCGCCCTTATAAATGACATTACGCTTGAAGGAATGAAGCGGCTTAGTACATGTCCATGCCGCCCATGCCGCCGCCGGGCATCTGAGGCATCGGCTTCTTCTCTTCGGGCTTCTCGGCGATGATCGCGTCGGTCGTCAGAAGCAGGCCCGCGATCGAACTGGCGTTCTCCAGCGCAATACGGGTCACCTTGGCGGGATCGATCACGCCGGCCTTGAGCATGTCTTCATAGACCAGGGTCTGGGCGTTGAAACCGAAGGCGCCTTTCTCGTCACGCACCTTACTTACCACGATCGAGCCTTCAGCGCCGGCGTTTTCGGCGATCTGCCGAATCGGCTCTTCCAGGGCGCGCTTGACGATCAGGACGCCGAGGTTGTCGTCGCCTTCGAGCTTCAGAGCGGCCACGGCAGTGATCGCGCGCAGCAGCACCACGCCGCCGCCGGGGACGATACCTTCCTCGACCGCGGCACGGGTGGCGTTCAGCGCATCCTCGACCCGAGCCTTCTTTTCCTTCATCTCGGTCTCGGTGGCCGCGCCGACGTTGATTACCGCCACACCGCCGGCCAGCTTGGCCAGCCGCTCCTGCAGTTTCTCGCGGTCGTAGTCGGAGGTGGTGTCGTCGATCTGCTTGCGAATCTGATCGATGCGGGACTTGATCAAAGCCGTCTCGCCGCCGCCTTCCACGATAGTAGTGTTATCCTTGTCGATCGTGATCTTCTTGGCCCGGCCGAGATCGGAAATCACGGCGTGTTCGAGTTTGAAACCGACTTCCTCGGAAATCACCTTGCCGCCGGTCAAGACGCCGATATCCTCAAGCATCGCCTTGCGACGGTCGCCGAATCCGGGAGCCTTCACCGCACAGACTTTGATCGTGTTGCGGAGCTTGTTGACCACCAGCGTGGCCAGCGCCTCGCCCTCGACGTCCTCGGCGATGATGAGAAGCGGCTTGCCCATCTGCGCGATCTTTTCCAGAACCGGCAGAAGGTCCTTCATGCTGGAGATCTTCTTGTCGTGAATCAACACGTAGCTGTCTTCCATCGTCGCTTCCATACTGTCGGGGTCGGTCACGAAATAGGGGGACAGATAGCCGCGGTCGAACTGCATCCCCTCGACCACGTCCATGTAGGTCTCGGCCGTCTTGGATTCTTCGATCGTGATGACGCCATCCTTGCCGACTTTCTCCATCGCCTGAGCGATCAGGTCGCCGATGAACTTGTCGTTGTTGGCCGAGATCGCCCCGACCTGGCTGATTTCGCTCTGGCCGCTGACCGGTTTGGACATCTTCTTGATTTCACCGATAGCGACTTCCACGGCCTTCTCGATGCCGCGCTTGACGGCCATGGCGTTGGCGCCGGCGGTGATATGCTTGATACCCTCGCCGTAGATCGCCTGGGCCAGCACGGTCGCGGTCGTGGTGCCGTCGCCGGCGATATCGCTGGTCTTGGAGGCTACTTCACGCACCATCTGGGCGCCCATGTTTTCGAACACGTCTTCCAGTTCGATCTCCTTGGCCACCGTGACGCCGTCCTTGGTAATAGTCGGAGAACCGAATTTCTTGTCGATACAGACATTGCGACCGCGCGGGCCGAGAGTGACCTTGACCGCATCGGCCAGCTTGTCCACGCCGCGACGGAGTTTCTCGCGGGCTTTCACATCGTATTCTATGAGTTTTGCCATGATATCATCTCCCTTCCGTTAATCCACAATCGCCAGAACGTCGGATTCGCGCATGATCAGCAAGTCTTCGCCATCAACCGAAATCTCGGTCCCGGTGTATTTACCGTACAGAATCTTGTCCCCTTTTTTGACCGTCATCGGGATGACCTTGCCGTCTTCCGTCTGACGGCCGGTTCCGACGGCCATCACCTCGCCGTGCATCGGCTTTTCCTTGGCGGTGTCGGGGATAATGATACCGCCTTTCTTGACTTCAGCGGGCTCGGTCGGCTTGACCATGACCCGATCGGCCAGCGGTCTGATTTTCATATTGTATCCTCCTTAATTCGGTTTGCGTTAAGTTCTTTTATGTGTAATCAGCTTCTTTGCTTATCCGGCATTGTTAGCACTCTGCTCCATCGAGTGCTAACAGACTGGCAATAAAAAAAACCGCCGTCTTCCTGTCAAGCGATTTTCATAAGATTATAACGTCACGGAATCGCAAAAGTTCCGGCAGGCCGTCCACACCTGCCGTGATAGTCACAACAGGCTATTGTAATCCGCTATAAGTTTAATTCCCTCAAGGGTTAATGTCGGGACGACCGAGGTGATATACTTGCAGTCGGCGGTATAGGTTTCCGCCTCGCCACCGGTGGCGATTACCGGCACCCGCCCGTTGAACTCCTCGAAAATCCGCTCCAAGATATTGTCAATCAACCCGGTAGTGCCGTAGAACAGCCCCGATTTGATCGCCTCGGCCGTGGTCTTGCCGATCACCCGGCCCGGTTTTTCGATTCGGACCTCGAACAGCCGCGCGGCTTTTTGGGCCAGATTTGCACCGGCGGTTTGCGGCCCTGGGGCGATAATCCCCCCCAGATAGTCGCCGGATTCGGCGATGACATCGAATGTCGTGGCCGTGCCGATATCGACCACCACCAGGGCCGATTTGTACCGGGCATACCCGGCGGCGGCATTGGCGAGACGGTCGCATCCCACCTCGCGCGGGTCGGCGTAGTCGATCCGGAACGGCAGTTTGACCCGGCAACTGATGGTCAACGGCTCCACCTCGAAATAGGCGCGGGTCATCCGTTCATAAACGCTGGTCAGGCGCGGGACGACCGAGCAGATCGCCACCCGGTTGACCTTGGCGGCGGAGCCGGCCAAATGGTGTTTCAGCAGAGAGGTTACGACCAACCCGGCCTCATCGGTGGTCAAGGCATGGTTGGAAGAGACGCGGAAATGGGCCGCCAGCTCTTTCTCCTTGAAAACACCGATGACCGTGTCGGTGTTGCCGATATCGATTGCCAGAAGCATACGATCAATATACGGAATACCGTAGTCGGAATCAAGGGGTACGGAAGTCACGGCGGATGGGGTTCGTTTAGTGATCGTTCTGTTGAATTCCCACTTGAAGCCAAATTCCCCTGGCAGATGTGGACATCTGCCAGGCACAGAAATCAGGGTCAACCGACCGTGCGAACCGGATGCGGCCGTTATTTTAAGGCCTATTTTCGGCCGTCGCGCTTATCTTTTCCGGCCGCATGACGATAATACTAGTGTAGCGAAAGAAAAGGGCTTTCCTACGCGAAAATTCCCCCCTCCTTTCCTGTTCTGGAAAAAAGGGTCGGCCCTCTGCCGACCCCTTTATATGTTGCTCCGCTCGCGTCGCGCGTATTGATGGCCAAGGAAGGAAAAAACTGGTTGGCCGTCGGATGAATGGAGACGTATCTTTGTTTCTATACAAGGAGATGGTTGTGAAAGCACCGCTTATGAAATCAACGTCGGGTATCCGGGGAATCGTCGGCGTCACTCTCGATCCCCCGACCGTCATGCGATATGCCGCCGCCTTCGGTCAGTTTCTTAAAAAGGGCAAGGTCGTGGTCGGCCGCGACAGCCGGCCATCGGGTGAATTTATCTCCGGCCTGATCGTCTCCACCCTGGCTATGACCGGGTGCGAGGTAATTGATATTGGTATCGTCCCGACTCCGACCGTGGAACTGGCCGTGCTTGACCACAAGGCCGCCGGCGGAATCGCGGTCACCGCCAGCCATAACCCCTCCGAATGGAACGCCCTCAAATTTTTCGGCGCTCGCGGGGAATTTATCACCAAGGCCCAATACCAGCGGCTGGAACAAATCGCCTTAGCCGACAAGCCGGTTTTTATGCCATACAATCGCCTGGGGTCGATTCATCGCGACTTTACCGCCGTGGAACGGCACATGGAATCGGTCTTAAAGCTCAAATCTATGGCCGTCTCGAAGATCAGGCGGGAGGGATTTTTGGTGGTGGTCGACGCCATCAACGGCGCCGGGTCATACTGCCTGCCGAAGCTTCTGGAACAGATGGGAGTCGGCGTCATTCGGCTTAACTGCAAGGGAAACGGCAACTTCTGCCATATGCCGGAACCGATCCCCGAAAACCTGGTTCAGCTTGGAAAGGCGGTTCGAGAAAGCAAAGCGGATTTGGGTCTGGCTTGCGACCCGGATACCGATCGGTTGGCGCTGGTGGATGAAACCGGCCGTCCGATCGGGGAGGAACTGACCCTGGCGCTTTCGGTCGCGTATTATCTCCGTCGGGAAAAGGGGCCGGTGGCGATCAATCTGTCGACATCGCGGATGACGGCCGATGTTGCC
>JAQVRW010000269.1 GCA_028700875.1 Candidatus Zixiibacteriota bacterium
CTGCACTAACCTGCTGGTCACCCGGGGTGCTTCTTCCGACAGCACCGTGATGATCACCTATACCTGCGACGGCGAATTCCACCCCCGTCTGGAATACAAACCGACCGCCGACCATAAGCCGGACGATTCCATTCCGATTAAAAGCTGGGGCGGAGAACTTCTCGGTTGGATAAAACAGGCTTCTCACACCTATGCCGTCGTCGGCATGATGAACGAATATCAGCTGGCCATCAGCGAGACCACCTTCGACGGCCGCCCGGAGCTGGAAGACACCACCGGCCTGCTGGGTTATTTCGACTTGATCAACTTTGCCCTGCAGCGGGCGAAAACTGCTCGCGAGGCGATCAAGGTCATGACCGACCTGGCGGCCGAATACGGGTATCGCTCAACCGGTGAATCGATTTCTTTGGCCGACACCAGGGAGGCCTGGATATTGGAAATCATCGGCAAAGGCCCCGGCTGCAAGGGAGCGGTTTGGGTGGCGGTGAGAGTCCCCGACGGATATATCGCCTGCCATGCCAACAAGGCCCGTATCGGCGAATTTACTCTGAACGATCCCGACAACTGTATCTATTCGAAAGACGTCGTTTCGTTTGCCGTCGAAAAAGGATACTACGACCCCAAGCCCGGCCAGCCGTTCCGGTTCTGCGATGCCTATCATCCCGCGACGCCGAAAAACCAGCGGTATGCCGACACCCGCGTCTGGAGCATCTTCCGCCGCGCGGCGCCATCGCAAAACTTCTCCCCGGACTACCATCGCGGAGTCGAAGGAGCCAAGCCGTATCCGCTCTGGATCAAACCGGATAAGAAACTTTCGCTGCCCGATGTCTTCGCCCTGATGCGCGACCATTATGAGGGGACGCCGTACGACATGACCCAGGGAATCGATGCCGGACCGTACGGCTCGCCCAACCGCTGGCGGCCGATCGACTGGACGGTCGACAGCGTGGACTATGCCTGGGAGCGGCCGATCTCGACCCAGCAAACCGGCTTTTCCTTCGTCTCCCAGTCGCGCGGCTGGCTGCCCAACCCGATCGGCGGCGTCTTCTGGTACGGTCTCGATGATACCTATACGAGTTGTTATACGCCGTTGTATTGCGGCATCACCGCCGTCCCCAAGTCGTTCACGGTGGGGACGCTCCAGAAGTTCACCTGGGAATCGGCCTGGTGGGTGTTCAATTTCGTGGCCAATATCGCCAATTTGAAATATTCGTACATGATTGAGGATATCAAGGCGGTGCAGAAGGAAATCGAGGGGCAGTACTTGACCCAGCAACTAGCCGTGGAAAGAACCGCCTTGAACCTGGCGGCGACCGACCCGCAGGTGATGATGACATATCTGACCGATTATTCGGTGAGTCATGCCGAACGGATGGTCGCGCGCTGGAAGGAATTGGGCGAGTTTCTTCTGACCAAATACAACGACGGCTATATTAAAAACGAGAAGGGACGTCCCGAGGAAAAGGGGTATCCGGAAAGCTGGTTGCGACGGGTGATGCAAGAACGGCCGCAGCAATTCCGTCTGCCGGAGAAACAGGCCGATGTCCCGGAATCGAAATTGATCGATTAGCAATGCGTATTCCGCGACGCGAAGAGGTTATCGATGGGCGAAGAAAAAAAGATCGTGATCATATCCGACGGTACCGGCAAAACCGCCAAGCGGTTGATGGATGCCGTGCTGGCGCAGTACTCGCAGAAGGATGTCGGTTTCTCGCTGGTGAGCATCTATGCCGAGGTGCGCGACAAGCGGACGCTGGCCGGAATTTTCCGCCGGCTGGATATCGAGTACTTGGTGGTCTATTCCATCATCTCGGAGAACCTCAGCGCCTACTGCCACGAAAAGCTGACGGAAAAATCGATCCTCCATCTCAACATCCTCGAGCCGATGGTGACTACCATGTCGAAGTTCCTGGGCGTGCATCCCGACTTTCGTCCGGGTATTCTGCAGATTATCGACGATCGTTATTACAAGAAGGTGGATGCCATCGGGTACACGGTCGAGCATGACGACGGCCGGGGCCCGATGATTCAGGACGCCGACGTCGTGTTGGTGGGCCTGTCCCGGACGTGCAAGACGCCGATTTCCATGTTTCTGTCGTGCAACTACGGCCTCAAGGTGTCCAATATTCCGATCATCCCCGACCCGACCATGGAAAAAAACTTCCTGTCCAGGCTGGAGTTGGTGCCGCAGGATCATATCTACGGCCTGATCATGCAACCCGATGCTCTGGCCCAGGCGCGCGAGGAGCGGGCGTTCTTCCTGGCCCGCACCTCGACCTTTCAGGATGATCTTCAGAAATATTACGACCTCAAAATCATCCGCGAGGAACTGAAATTTTGCCGCGACCTCTATCATCGCGAAAAGTGGCGCACCATCGACGTCACCCGACGGGCGATCGAAGAGGTCTCACAGGAAATCCTTCATCTGGCCGGGTTTTCGAACGGAAGATAGAATGTGATGCCTGAGGGCCGCCCGGAGATTGCCGGCGGCCGGATGGAAATCTATTTCAAGACCGGGAACAGCTCCCCCAACCCCCCGGCGACAAACTCCACGGCGATCGCCGCCAGAAGCAATCCCATGACGCGGGTGACATTATTCATGCCGGTCCGGCCCAATCGCCGGCTGAGCGGAATCGACAATCGCCAGAGGATCCAGACCAGCGCGATGGTGAAGATGATCGCCAGGATCAGAAATCCCCGGATCGTCCAGCCTTCCTGACGGTGGGCGTAAATGATGATCGTGCTGATGGCGGCCGGGCCGGCCAGAAGCGGTATTGCTAACGGCACCACGGCCACGTTTTCCTTGCCCGCGGCCTCGGTCGCCTCTTCCTGGGTTTGCTTGGCCGGGCTGATGCGGGCATTGAGCATCGACATCGCCAGAACGAAGATGAGTATCCCGCCGGCGATCTGGAACGAGGCGATCCGGATGCCGAAAAACTTCAACAACGGCGCTCCCAACAGGCAGGCGATGACCAGGACGATTCCGGCCGAAAAGACCGCCACCCAGGCGGTATGCGCCCGTTCGTGTTCGCTTTGGTCGGCCGTCAGGCTGATAAAAATGGGAATCGCGCCCAACGGGTCGACGATGACGATGATCGCCGTCAACATCTCCAGATAATCGTGCCAGTGCAGCATCGTTTCCTCTATTGGGGATCGGTTTATCCCGGCGGCGACAGGCTCATATTTGATGGGTCACTATGGCCAGGCCGGCGATGACTCCGACAATGACATACACCAGTAACGCCACGATCAACGTCACCACGTAATACCCGACCATCTTGTCCGGCGGGACTTCCTTGAGCGACCGCATGCCGACATAGAGCAGGTACAGTGAATAGAGGCCAAGTATGGACAATATGGCCAGCACCGGGATTACGGCAAAGACGCCCGCCAGCCATGAGGCGGTCCAGGAGAAGGCGGCCACCTTGAGCGAGGCGTTCATGTCCCTGGCACAGCCGAACGACGGCGCCAGCATGTCGATGATCACGCCCAGCAGATAGACGCTGATCAGGGTCAGAACGTACCAGAGGACGGCCGAGCCGATGCCGGAGCCGATCGGCACGCGGTAATGCTCTCCCAGGAAGGAGCTGCCGATCAACGACCGCCCGATGAATCCGGCTATGGCCGGCAGAGCGGCCAGGATCATGACATACTTGGTGAACATCTCCCCCGTGGAGATGGGTTCGGTCTTGATGACCTCCCATTCCCTGGCCGGGGTCAAGATGATATTTCTCACTCTGGCCACGAGGTCCATGACTTCCTCCTCGCGAATTCTTTCGCTCTATGTTTATGTCGCGTATTCACGCGCAGGATCATGACTCACAACGCGTTTGGCAAGGGAATTCTGCCTCCGCCGCTTATCGCCTGCGGCGGGAACCGGAACGAGACCGTCTCGCCCCTGTCAAAAACGCTTTTCCCGGTATCTGCTTTTTCGTACCTTGCCCGGCATGAACATCATCCGGATGGAATTGACCAATTTCCGCAATATCGCCGCCGCGCTAATCGAGCCGGGCGATGGGGTCAATGTCTTCTTCGGCGACAACGGCGCCGGAAAAACCAACCTGCTGGAGGCGGTTTTCGTCCTCTGCCTGGCCCGAAGCCAGCGCGGAGCACGCGACCTCATGATGGTCGGCGAGGGGGAAAACGATTTCTTCCGCCTGGAGGGAATCGGCCGCCTGTCGGGAAATGGCGGCGAGGTGCGGCTGGCGGTCGCCTATCAGAAAAACGGCCGAAAACGGATCACGATCGACGGCAATCCGTCCGGCTCCTCCCGGCTCTTCCAGACGTCGGTCGTCATCTCGATGGCCCCCGAGGATGTCGCGTTGTTTGCCGGGTCGCCCTCAATCAGAAGACATTTCCTCGATCTGTATATATCCCAGGCATCGCCTTCGTATCTGGCCGATCTGACCGATTATGCCAAAGCGTTGGCCCAAAAGAATGCCTTTCTTAAAAACACTCCCGGCGGGTTTTGCCCGTTCGATCCCATCTTGATTCAATGCGGCAGCCGGATCGCCGCCGCGCGGGGACGGTTTATCGGTTTCCTGAAAACTCTGGCCCCGGAGTTTTACCAGAAGATTTCGGGACACCTGCCCGATGATGAACCGCCGGAATTCGCCATCTCCTACTGCCCCAATATTCCATTCCGGGAAGAGGATCAGATAGCCGAAACTTTTGCGGCACGGCTGGAAGCGATGCGGAAGAAAGAGGAAATTCTGCAGACCGCCATGGTCGGGCCACACCGGGATGATATCGAATTCGCTATTTCGGGTTTTCCC
>JAQVRW010000270.1 GCA_028700875.1 Candidatus Zixiibacteriota bacterium
CGCGCCGCGACCAACGGCAGATGGTGATCAAGGCCGGGTTGGATCAGGGCGTAATGGTCGTTCCGGAGGGCGGCTCGACCTTGAATCATAACATAACGATGCTGCTTGACGGCCACACCACGATCGAACATCCGATTCCGGTGGCGCCATTGTATGACCCGGAACTTCGCCTCATGAGCCGGTTCGGAACAGGGTATACCCCGGCCATGATTGCCGGATACGGGGGGCTATGGGGCGAAAATTATTGGTATGAACACGGCAACGTCTGGGAAAACCAGCGCTTGACCCGGTTCGTGCCGCGATGGGTGATCGACCCACGGGCCATCCGTCGGACGATGGCTCCCGAATCGGAGTACCATCATTTTGCCCTGTCCAAAGTCGCGACCGAGATTTTACATCGCGGCGGAAACGTGGAGTTGGGCGCGCACGGCCAGCTTCAGGGACTCGGCGCCCATTGGGAGCTGTGGATGCTTCAGCAGGGGGGCATGTCCAACCACGAGGCGCTTCGCTGCGCCACCTGGATGGGTGCGCGGAGTATCGGCCTGGACAGGGAACTGGGCAGCATCCAACCCGGCCTGCTGGCCGACATCATCGTCATAGACGGAGACCCGATGACTGATATCCGGCAATCCGAGAATATTATCTACACGATGATCAATGGCCGGTTGTACGATGCCAAGACGTTGGACCAGATCGAACCGGAGAAGAAACCCCTGCCCAAAGGCCCGAACCTTGACAGCGTGCTGGGCAAGGATGTCGGGCATTCGTGTTTGGGGGATTAACCCGGTTACGGGGCCGACGGTAATCGTCACCTATTCTGTGCGGGGCAGGTATGGACATCTACCCCGCATTCTGTGCCCGGCAGATGTCCACATCTGCCGGGGGGAATCCAGCGGGGCAGATGCGGACATCTACCCTGCGCTGCACCCCCACAGCCTAATATCTACCCTTTCTTCTTGAAATCCCTCGCCATCCGGCTGATCTTTTTCCAACGCTCCTTTTCCACCGCGTTCGGTTTCATCGCTTGCCGGGCAGCCAGGTACTTGAGCTCCTTCTGGAGTTTCAGGTAGCTGTCGAGACGTCCGGAATCGAGCGTGCCGTTTTCGATAGCCGCCCGGACCGCACACCCCGGTTCTTCGGCGTGACGGCAATCGCGGAAGCGACAATCGAAGGCCAGCGCCTCGATATCCTCGAACGTCTGCCTGAGGCCATCCTCGTCCCCCCAGACCTGAAGCTCGCGCATGCCGGGGGTGTCGATCACCAGGCCGCCATCGGGCAGCAGCACCAGTTCGCGGCTGGTCGTCGTATGCCGCCCGCGACTGTCATCTTCGCGGACCGCTCCGACGGCAAGCCTTTCCGTTCCCAGCAGGCGGTTGATGATGGTCGATTTGCCGACGCCGGAGGAACCCAAAAAGGCGGCCGTCCGGCCGGGTTGTAGATACTCGCGCAGAATATCCAACCCCTGATTCTGCGTCGCACTGATGACGCGAACCGGAACGCCGATTGCGACCGACTCGACTTCGCCTTGCCGCTCCTCCACTTCCGGGCATAGGTCGGCCTTGTTGAGAAGCACCACCGGCATGGCGCCGCTTTCCCAGGTCAGCGACAGGTACCGTTCGATCCGCCGCAGGTTATAGTTGCCATCGAGGCCGCAGACGATGAACACCGTGTCGATATTGGCCGCGATCACCTGCTGCTCGGTGACCACCCCGGCGACCTTGCGCAGAAAAGCACTCTTCCGGGGCAGAAGAGCATGGATGACGCCTCTTCCCTCCTCGGGCCGGGCGGCCATGGCCACCCAGTCGCCGACGGTGGGAAAATCCCCTTTCCCCTCGGCCTCATGACGAAACCGGCCGGAAACCTCTGCGGATAACTCCCCGGCTTCGCTCCAAACCAGATAGTTTTGCCGGTTCTCGCGAGTGATCCGCGCGGGAACCAGTCCCTGCGTTTTATATAGTTCGAATTTGTTCTCGAAATACGAATCCCATCCCAAATCGATCAATTGCATGACTTTCGACTCTCTTTTCTGAGTGGACAATTGTGGCCTGCCGAAATCGCAGCCGAAGACTAATCGTTTTTCGAAGCGACGATACGCAGGCCGTTGACTGATTCTCTCTGCATGCCCGTTCTACCGAGACCAACATATCTCCTCCTTATTTCCAAAAGTGAAACCGGTTTTGATGGAGTCTTTCGCCCGTAAAAGGCGAAAAAGAAACCGCAGACATCGGATGCGCCCGCGGCTGTATACAAAAAAGCCTTCCGCTGCGGGAAGGCCGTCACTAGTCTATTCGGCAAATGCCGTTACCGACAGTTCCCCCGCAGGCGCACGTCTATCATCACCATTTCAGGTCTTGAGGCAATCATCTTGCGCCTCCATCGTGATTGTTGTCGAGGTCAAACCGTCATAAATTCAATGACAATATCGGATATTCGGGGGAAAAGTCAATCGAAATCTACCCTCGCCGCGCGTTACGGGCGAGGGATGAGACAATCGGGCAACGGCGGTTAGTCGTCTTCTTTCTTCAGGATCACGTCGTGGACTTTCCCCTCGACCAGGCTGGTCGATGACACCACCGTCAAGCGGGCTTTCCGGCGAAATTCCGCCAGAGACCTCGCGCCGCAGTTGCACATGGTGGAACGCACCTTGCTCGGCGTAAGATCCACGTTGTCTTTCAGGGGGCCGGCGTAGGCGACGTAGCTGTCCACGCCTTCCTCGAAACTGAGGTCCTGTTTGTCGCCCATGTCGTAACGCTGCCAGTTGCGGGCGCGATTGGAGCCTTCCGCCCAGTATTCCTTGAAATAATTGCCGCCGCGCTTGATCTTCTTGCCCGGGCTTTCATCGAACCGGGCGAAATACCGGCCCATCATGACGAAATCCGCCCCCATGGCCAGCGCCAGCGCAATATGATAATCATGCGAAATGCCGCCGTCGGAACACAGCGGGACATAGGTTCCCGTCTTTTCAAAATACTCGTCGCGGGTCTTGGCGATCTCGATCAACGCCGTGGCCTGACCGCGGCCGATCCCCTTCTGCTCGCGGGTGATGCAGATCGACCCGCCGCCGATGCCGACCTTCACGAAATCGGCTCCGGACTCGACCAGGTACCGGAATCCTTCCGCATCGACCACGTTTCCGGCGCCGATCGCCACCTTGCCGTCATAGGTTTCCTTGACGAACCGGATGGCGTCGCGCTGCCACTCGGTAAATCCGTCGGATGAATCGATGCAGAGCACATCGGCCCCGGCGGCCACCAGTGCCGGTACGCGCTCCGAGTAATCGCGCGTGTTGATCCCCGCGCCCACCAGGAGCCGCAGGTCGTGATCGACCGATTCGTGCGGGTTCTGGTAATGCGCCTCGATATCCTTGCGGAAAACGAAATATTTCAGACGCTGCTGGTTGTCCACGATCGGCAGGCAATCCAGCTTTTCCCGCCAGATAATTTCGCTGGTTTCCTCCAGCGACATGGCCTCCCCGATAACCACCAGATCCGACACCGGCGTCATGATTTCAGACACCTTGGCGTCCATCCGGTGCGTGTCGCGGCGATAGTCTTTCCTGGTCACCAGTCCCAGAAGCTTGCCGGACAGGGCGCCATCCTCGGTGATGGCGATGGTCGAATGGCCGGTCCGATCGGTCAGCGCGATGACATCCCGCAGGGTGGCGTCGCGGCCGAGGTTGGAATCGCTGATGACGAACCCAGCCTTGTGCTTTTTCACCTTGGCCACCATCGCCACCTGATCCTCGATCGGCTGCGACACGAAGATGAAGGACAGCCCGCCCGCTTGGGCCAGCGCCACCCCCATGGCGTCATCGGACACGGCCTGCATGATCGCCGAGACCAGCGGGACGCTGATCCGAACTCGCGGCTTTTGACCTTTGTCGAATTTCGCCAAAGACGTGGAGATATCGACATTGGCGGGAATGCAGTCTTTGGTCGTGAGGTTGGGAAGCAGCAGGAATTCGCTGAATGTTCTGCTGGGTTCGTTGAATATGTACGTCATATTATCCCGCCAGTGGAAATTGTGATTGCTTTTGTCGTCGCCCACAGGTCAGACATATGAGTGTTTCTCAC
This sequence comes from Candidatus Zixiibacteriota bacterium, assembly GCA_028700875.1. Taxonomy (GTDB): domain Bacteria; phylum Zixibacteria; class MSB-5A5; order GN15; family JAAZOE01; genus JAAZOE01. Next base: position 4,074 of record JAQVRW010000270.1, read on the forward strand.
CTGTTATCGGTTGCGCCACTATAATCGTCGTAGGGGGCATTGTCAAGCCGTTTTTCCCCTCCGGCGGCTTCATGAGGGGATACGTATTCTACGCATGCGATTGTGACATATTCGGTTGCGCGCCCCCGCTGAAACCTGACGCGATTGCCGATTCGGGAGCCTGAGGAATTTCGTTCCAGTTCCAAGGGGCCCTATACGGCCCGCGGCCGGAATTCACCGTTGACACAGGTAAGAAAGCGGGTTATCTAAACCGGTATGAACTCCGCTTATAATGGTCGTTCGGCCGTCATGATCCGGTTTTTAATCATGGCCGGGCTGGTCGGCCTGATGGTTATTTCACCGGTCGTGGCCGGCGCGGCGGACCCGGAGGCCAAGATACCGGGCATCGTTTACCTGGTCTTCGCCATCGACACGGAGCCATATCAGATAGACCCCGCCAAACTCGAACAGATTCCCGAATTCGGTTGCTTCGGTTATTACGACAAGGTGGAGCAGGCGATGGAATCCTCCTGGCGCGGCTGCCATACCGATTCATTCGGCGACTCCCTGCGGTTGACCTGGTTTGTCATGTCGCACGAGGCGTTCGGCCATATGCCCGATGGCTCCTACACGATGGTGCCGGACACGCTATTGAGATTCCGGAGTTCAATCGAGCAGTTCGGCGATCAGATCGCCTGGCATTACC
>JAQVRW010000271.1 GCA_028700875.1 Candidatus Zixiibacteriota bacterium
GAGAAAGTCGTTGCTGCCGGACATTGACATATCGAAATGCTGCGCCAGCCATCGATAAGTATACCGCGTCTCGCTGGTGAATAAATTCCCGGCAAAGGAATGTTTATATGGCGTCTTGCTCCCGGCGCAAAGAGGCGCTGCCGTAAGGAGTAATCCTATGATACAAAGAACGAGTCGTTTCATGAGCTGCCTTCCCGACACCCGGACGATCACGAAGTCTACCCAGGTGCACTATCCATGTGAATGGCCCTCTGATGTCCAGAGCAGCCGATGTCAAATCACAGCTTTAAAACGGTTGAATCGGGAAGACACCTCTCATACGAGTATTAAGGTCGGTAACATCGACACATTCCCTTCCGCCGAGCATCATGCCGGGCGGGTTGTCCGTAACTGTGGGCAATATGCTCGTTGGGACGTCAACTGTCAATCGATATATTCTCGTGGATGCATAATTCCAGTGAAGTACTTAGTATATGGCGCAAACCCCGGTGGAGATAAGGAGATTCGGTGATGCTGCAAATCACCCGACCGCACGCATCAATGGTTGGAATAATCGCATGCGCGATAAGGCGATGTCCGCCAAAGGCCGGAAGCGCCGTCATCGGGGGTCAGGGAGGATTTCGGCTATACGGAGGCGGAAACGACCCTGGAATCAGGCGACTTGCTGATGCTGTACACCGACGGCATCATAGAGGCGGCCAGCCCCTAGGGAGACATGTTCAACGAAGATCGCCTGATGGGTTTTCTGCAACCCCGCCGGTCGCACGAGCTGACCATGCTTCTGGCCGACCTGATCACGAATGTCAAGGCGTTCGCCGTTAAGGCGCAGCTGGATGATGATTATATTGTTCGGGGAATGAACGCGACGGTCAGTCCACACGGTCGGGATTGACCCATTTGAAGCGAGTCAGCCCCTCCTCCGAACCGATCCACAAATCATCACCCTCGCCCAGCAGCACATTGATATTGATCGACAACAAGCCGTCAAGTTCGTTAAAGCGGCGCATCTTGCCGGTCTTCTTCTCATAGAGAATCAAGCCGTCGTCCACCGCGGCGGCGATGTACCGGGCGTTGGCCGCAACGGCATAGACGCCGTTGGCGTTGTCGGTGTACGGGACGGGGTTGGATTTTTCGGTGGTCAGGTCTATTTCGATCAGCCCCCAGTCGGAAGCGACATAGAGAAACTTGTCGAAGATCGTAATATGACGAATCAACCCTTTGAGGATACCGGCGGGATCTTTCAGGCGGCCGACCTTAAGCGTGACCAGGTCTATATAGTAGGCCCCTCTGGTGGTGCCGATGATCAGCTTACCGGGAACGAGTTGAAGGTCGGTGACGAACAGACTGCTCAGGATATCGGCGGAAACCACAACGACGCTGTCGATCGAGGGCGTGTAGAGAGCAAGACCGCGCGCGGTGCCGATCCAGACCGAATCCTTGCCGACCGCCAGCGCGGTCGCCTCCTGGTCCGGAAGGCCGTCATGACGGGCCAGGGTGAAGTAGCGGTCGTCCTGGCGCGAATGTACCGTCACGCCGTACTGCCCGGCGAAATAGATGTTTTTGGCGTCGCCGTCGATGTCATAGATGATTTCCGAATCGAACCCGGGAATGAAGCGCGTCTCGAAATGAGTGAACTGCTGGCGGGAGCGTTCGAAGAGCGTGACCCCCAGGCGCGTCGGACCATAGGCGGAAGAGGTTTCGCCGCCGTTGCCGCCGATCCATAACGAGTCGCCGTCGATATACAGCGCGTCGGCCCGTTTCTGAAGCAGGCCATAAGGGAGGAACTCGGATGTGAAGGTGCGGTCATCGGCCTTCAACGCGCCCAACCCCCAGGTGCCGAAATAGTACGTGCCCTCCTGATCATTGAGAACAGCCGAGATCCTCCAGTTGCGCAATTGATTGTCCGTGATATAACCGTCCGGCGACATGGAATACCCCAGCGGCACGAACAGCGCCGGCAAGGGGAGCCGGACCCGAGAGTCCTGATAATCGCCCTGGGGGAATTCGACCTCGAGATACCACTGCCCGAAGCCGCTATGATAACTGTACACCCCTTCTTCGGTCTCCACCGTCAACTGCGTCTCATCGAAAAACGTCGCCATCCGTTGCACCAGATGGCCGTGGAGGCCGTCGGAGGCAGTGATCGGATCATACCAGCGATGCTCGTAGCGATGGTAGCGCAGGATGCCCTCGGTGGTTCCGAACCAGACGAAATCGTTGCCGGTGATGATGGTCGTGATATAGGAGAAATCCGTCCAGGAGACGGTCTGCCCGGGGATGATTTCCCCGTGCAACAGTGAGGTGCCCATCAGCAGCGCCGCCATTAATAGCAGCTTGGACGGTTTCACCGGGCCTCACTCGGCCAATGGTGCAGCAGGTCAGCCGCGGCCAGCGTCATGGTGCTGTAGCCGATCCTGATGGCGCGTTCATCAACTATGAACGCCGGATGATGCCACGGCTTGTCGGCGCCGATGGTCCTGTTGGCCACGCCGAGCCGAAACATCGTCCCGGGAACATGATCCAGGTAACAGGCGAAATCTTCGGCCCCCATGACCAGCGCATGCGTCCGTATCCGGCCGTCGGGATATAATGCGCGAAACGCCCCGGCCACGCGACCATTGACCCTGGGGTCGCATCGCAGCGGCGGATAGGCCCCTCGCGGGATGACCTCGACCCGGGCCCCTAGTCCCCGGCCGATACCGACGGCAATCTTTCGAATCAGGCCCGGCATCTTCCGGGTCACGGCCGGGTCCAGCGACCGGGCGGTGCCCTCGATGAACACCTCGCCGGGGATGATGTTGCGGGCCCGGCCGCCCGCTATCGTCCCGAGGGTAACCACGGCCGGATGGATCGGGTCGATCTGCCGCGAGACGACCTGTTGCAGGCCGGAGATGATTTCGGCGGCCACGGCCAGGGCATCCACCGCCCGATGCGGAAAGGCGGCGTGGGCGGCGCGGCCAACCACCCGGATGTCAAAATCATGGACCGCCACGAAATTGACGCCATCGCGTACGCCGATGCTGCCCACCCGCAGGGCGGGATCGACATGAAGCGCGAGGATGACGTCCACTGGGGGATTCTTTAAAACACCGGCGTCGATCAACGGCCTCGCGCCCCCGGGCGGTTGCTCTTCGGCCGGCTGGGCGATAAACCGCACCCGACCGACCAGATCGGCGAGAAATTTGGCCAGAAGCCTGGCCGTTCCGATAAACACCGCCATGTGGACATCATGCCCACAGGCATGCATAACACCGGGAACTTTGGAAGCGTACGGCAGGCCGGTCTGTTCCGTGACCGCCAGGGCGTCGATATCGGTCCGGATGGCCACGGTTGGTCCCGGACGCCCGCTGTCCAAATCGGCCCATAATCCGGTGGGGGTGAGGCCGGCATGAACCGCAAGTCCCAGCCTTTCCAGTTCCTTTTTCAGCGTCAGGGTGGTGCGAAATTCATTGTTGCTGAGTTCGGGGAATTGGTGCAGACGGCGGCGCAGGGCGAGGATCGGTTTTTCGATCGCCCCGGCGGCGGCAAGACGTCGCGCAAATAAGGGCGCATCATTCATCATCGTCGTCATCGCCTTCCTGCGGGAAAGGACTCCGGCCGCGCCTGGTGCGATTGGCCAGACGATGCGCGGCGCGCAAAGGTTCCGGGACACGATACCCCTGAAGACAGTCGGTGACGTAGCGGACGGCCTCGGTCAGGCTGCAACGATATCCCGGAGAGATATATATCGGCTTGACATTATTCCGGCTGCGGTAGACTCGGCCGACCTCGCGGTTTTCGACATACAGGGGGGAGGAGGCCCCTTTCTGCGGATCCGGTTCCTGGTACTGCCCGGCCAGCCGGCGGCGCGCGCACCCGATGGATGGAGTTTCCAACAGCAACCCCAGATGCCCGGCCATGCCGCAAAAACGCGGGTGGGCCATGCCGTGACCGGCAAAAATGATCAAGTCCGGTTTGGTTTTCAGCCGCCGGAACGCTTTCAGGATGACCGGCCCCTCGCGGAAGGCGTGCAATCCGGGGATATAGGGAAAGCAGGCGTCGGCAAAATCGGACACCTTCTCGCATTCCTCGAGGTCAGGATACCGGAACAACACGACGGCGGCATACAGAACATTGGCGACATGGTCAAAGGCAGTGTCCACGCCGGCGATCAGCTTCACGCCGTCGAGGCTATCGCCGATGGCTATCAGGGGGCGCATCTCATTCTGGATGGAAACGGCCTCATCTTCGCTTCTCGGCCATGAATGCAGGTTGCGGAAGTCCATACCGTATCAGTCCCGATCAGATTTTGAATGGCCGACCCGAATGCATAACGCCACGCGCAGGGTCCTCCTGCGTCGTCCCCGTGACCAACACAACCCATTATGCGGGGTCACTCAAAGATATGATATTTGCCGATTCTGTCAATGACTAAAGAGGATACGGAATCAAACGGCCGGCCATGAGCGGGGCGGCAGCCTAATCTTTGAAGAGATCATCGAATGATTTCTTGCGCCCCTCTTTGTTGTCCCTCTTGTCCAACGCCCGGGCACCGACCACGCGTGGTTGGAAGAAGTCGCAGAAATTGGCCTTTTCCTTGTTTTTGACCGTCTCGTCGATCCGCTCACGGCAACGGCGCGCCGCCAGGGGATCGTAGAAACGGCATCCCCGACAACATTTTAAATCGGCCAAGCAGCGGTTGCAGTGGTCCACCCGGGTCGGTTTGCCCTCGATCTTCGTGTCCATACCGCAATTCCAACAGCTGAGTCCCATAGACTG